>NZ_CAKVZK010000010.1:0-67012 GCF_934835585.1 Clostridium sp. AF02-29
TCAGCTTCGCTGACCAGAATCACGCGCCAAGTCTCACGGACGTTCGACTTGAAAATTGGTTCATTTTTATACAAAAACAAGTCCTTCTGTATATTCATTTTGAAATACGCCGCCGCGCTTTATCCGCACCGTCTGGTATAAATGCGAGGCGTACACCTCCTGCTCCAGCAGCGCGAGCGCCGACGGGGCGAGGCTCTGGGCGGCATCTGCCATTTTAGTGATGAGGGGGATGCTGCTTTTTTTATGCAGACAGGAGAGCAGAGGGCTGCTCTGCCTGCGAAAACCGAGAATCCGTGCATAGAGTGCATAGCCCTCGTCCTTCCACCGGGAAATATCTTCCTCGCGCATACCGAGTACCAGATGCAGAAGCGCTCGGCTGACACGCGTGTAGGTAAGCTGGCGCGTCTTTAACGCCTGAATCCGTTCTTCAAAAGAGAGAGGAAAGTAAGGTGGTTTTGTAAGGCGGGCGGCAAGCTCCGGAGAGAGATCTGCGATAGAGAATGTCGCCTGCATCTGTAAAACAGTAGCATTCAAAAGCCCTGAAAAATCATCCACAAAAACTGGAACCGCACCTGTATATGCGGGATGTGTTACGGCTGGCAAGTGAGATGCCAGAATATCGAGCAAATCTTTGTCTTTTGAAAGTGAGTTTCGAATTATCCCGCGAATTGCCGAAGCCGATGGAAAGTTAGCATCTGCCAGTGTATCCTCATGATATCCGCTTCCCTCCCGCGAAATTGTATAAAATTCCATCGGGCTGTGCAGATCTTCCGCCGCCCGCAGATATTCAATCCCAAGGATATTATTAGGGGAGTTTAAAATGGAAGACCATATATGAGAGTTCGACACATCTGTATTTGCGTGAAAATCTTCCACATTTTCAACTCTTGTCCCGCCCGCCTGTGTTTCTCCCAGCGCCTTCGCCCGTGCCTGCGGATAAGTCAGTCCCGCCTTCAACCCTTTCCGCAGCCGTTCCTGAAATTCCGCCGATTCATGATTCAGCGCATAAGCAGCCTGCTTAAGGATTTCAATCTGCCCGCATTCACTGCCGAACACAACGGCATCCACACCGATCGCCGACAGAAGCGCAACCCCATAGGCGGCAAATTCATGCGCCGAGGCGGTGGAGAAGGCGGCCGGTATCTCAAGTACCAGGTCAGCACCGGCTAGAAGGGCGGTTTTCGTGCGGAGATATTTATCAAAGATGGCGGGTTCGCCGCGCTGGACGAAGCTGCCGCTCATCAGGACGACACAGTAGTCCGCGCCGGTCAGTTCCCTTGCCTGCTGCATATGATACAGATGTCCGGCATGGAACGGGTTATATTCGGTGATTAAACCAACGATTTTCATAAATTTCAATCCTGTTTTTTGCATTTTTGCGAAGAATTTTGTAGCAGCCTTTTATTATAAAAGTAAAAATAGAAGACTGTTGCTGTTGCGGCAGAAAAATCTGTAAAAAATAGCAGCCATTTTCTGCTTCATTTACATTATATAGTGGAAGTGCGGGAGCGTAAAGGGCAAATTATAGTGCATCTTGTTAAAAATTTAATTAATCAAAAATTTAAAAATCGCTCTTGTATACAATAAACAACTGGTATATAATGTTAGCAGTAATAGACACACACTTATGAAAGGGGTTTTATAACCATGGCATTTATTGACAAAATTAAGGAAAGAGCAAAAGCAGACAAAAAAACCATCGTTCTTCCAGAGTCAATGGACAAGAGAACATACGAGGCAGCTGAGAAAATTCTGAAAGAGGGTATCGCAAACCTGATCATCATCGGTACTCCGGAAGAGATTGAGAAAAACGGCAAAGGCTTCGACATTTCCGGTGCCACCATCGTTGACCCGTACAATGATCCGAATAAGCAGAAATACATCGACAAGTTCGTTGAATTAAGAGGCAAAAAAGGTGTTACTCCGGAAGTCGCAAAAGAGCAGATGGAGAAAGACTATATGTACTATGCTTGCCTGATGTGCAAGTGCGGCGATGCTGACGGCGCTGTATCTGGTGCATGCCATTCTACCGGCAACACCATTCGTCCGGCTCTGCAGCTTCTGAAGACCAAACCGGGTATCAGCTCTGTATCTGGCTTCTTCCTGATGGAAGTTCCGGATTGCGAGTTCGGTGAGAACGGTCTGTTCGTATTCGCTGACTGTGCAGTAAACACTGACTTCGATTCCAACAAGCTGGCTGAGATCGCTGGTCTGTCCGCAGAGAGCTTCAAGATGCTGGTTGGCGCAGAGCCGAAGGTAGCTATGCTGTCCTATTCTTCTATGGGTTCCGCTAAACATGATGATGTTACCAAGGTAGCAGATGCAGTTAAGATTGCTCATGAGAAGTTCCCGGAACTGAAACTGGATGGCGAGCTTCAGCTTGATGCAGCACTGGTTCCGTCTGTAGGCGAGGCTAAGGCACCGGGCAGCTCCGTAGCTGGACATGCTAACACCTTAGTATTCCCGTCCCTGGAAGCAGGCAACATTGGTTACAAACTGGTTCAGAGACTTGCAAAAGCTGGCGCTTATGGTCCGGTTCTTCAGGGTCTGTCCATGCCGGTAAACGATCTGTCCAGAGGATGCTTCGCAGACGATATCGTAGGCGTAGTAGCTATCACAGCTGTACAGGCTCAGCAGGCATAATTAATACCAATTGGAATCAAATGGATGGAGAACTGGCACCGCGTCAGAGAATCTTAAATCCGTTTAATTAAGAATTAAAAGTGATAATTACAGTTCAGCCCGGTATTCATACATAATCCTGCAGTTCACAACAGGGCAGTGCAGACGTTTTTGCAGATGCTTCCGTGTGAACCGCATATAGAGAATACCTGCGGCTGAATTGTGATGTTATAAAGAAAGGAATCTATTACCATGAATATTTTAGTTATTAACTGCGGAAGTTCTTCCTTAAAGTATCAGTTAATCAACTCTGAGACAGAGGGCGTTCTGGCTAAGGGTCTTTGCGAGAGAATCGGTATCGACGGTATGCTGACTTACCAGCCGGAGGGCGGCGAAAAAGAGAAATCTGAGATCGCTATGCCAACCCATACAGAGGCTATCAACGCAGTTCTGGCAGCCCTGACTAACGAGAAGAGCGGCGTTATCAAGAGCCTGTCTGAGGTAGGTGCAGTTGGACATCGTGTCGTACACGGCGGCGAGAAATTTACTTCTTCCTGCTTAATCAACGACGAGTCCATGAAAGCGATCGAAGAGTGCAACGATCTGGCACCGCTTCACAACCCGGCAAACCTGATCGGTATCCGTGCCTGCCAGGAACTTATGCCAGGCGTACCGATGGTAGCTGTATTTGATACCGCTTTTCATCAGACCATGCCGGATGTTGCTTACACCTACGGTATTCCGTATGAATACTATGAGAAATACAAAGTTAGACGTTACGGCTTCCATGGTACTTCCCACAGCTACGTATCTAAGAGAACCGCTGAGATCGTTGGAAAACCGTATGATCAGATGAAGATCATCGTTTGCCACCTGGGTAACGGCGCCAGCATCTCCGCTGTAAACTGCGGCAAATCTGTAGACACCAGCATGGGTCTGACTCCACTGGAAGGTCTGGTTATGGGAACACGTTCTGGTGACCTCGATCCGGCTATCATCGATTTCGTAGGTAAAAAAGAAGGTCTGTCCCTGGATGAGATGAACGAAGTCCTGAATAAGAAATCCGGTATGCTCGGTATCTCCGGCGTATCCAGCGATGGTCGTGATCTGGAAGCAGCAGCTGAGACTGGCAACAAGAGAGCACAGCTGGCCCTGGACGTATTCGACTACCGCGTAATCAAATATATCGGTGCATACGCAGCAGCTATGAACGGTGTAGATGCAATCGCATTTACCGCTGGTATCGGCGAGAACAACATCAAGATGAGAAAAGATGTTTGCAGCAGCCTGACCTACTTAGGCGTTAAACTGGATGAGGAGAAGAACAACGTAAGAGGTGAGGAGAGAATCATCTCTGCTGACGACTCCAAGGTTCAGGTTCTCCTGGTTCCGACCAACGAAGAGCTGGCTATCGCCCGCGAGACTCTTGCACTGGTAAAATAATTAAATATGAATTAAAATTTGCAAAAATATGTAAAATTAATCATTGACAAACGCGCTCGACCTTTGTATAATATCAAAGTGCGTATTAGGAGATTAGTATGCTGATTCATTTATCGGAACTTTTTAACTGCGAGGGTAGAAAGAAAGTCTATACAGTCGAGACTGCGCTGGACTCTGTTGATTTTGACGGAGAGACGTTTCAGATTGAGAAGGCTGAGCCTTTTGAACTGGAACTGATGGCTAAGACACGGCATAAGTATACGATGAGTGGTCATGCGACGCTGACGGTGGGAGGTCACTGTGCGCGTTGTCTGGAGCCAGTATCTTTCGACTGCGAACTGGATTTTGGACGAGAGTTTGAGGTGCAGGACGGTCAGGAGGAGAGTTTAGATGATGAACCCTTTATGAAGGGGTACAATCTGGATGTAGACCAGTTGGTTTGCAACGAACTGCTACTGAGCTTGCCTATGAAAGTCCTGTGCAGAGAAGACTGCAAGGGGATTTGCAATAGATGTGGTACAAATCTTAATCTTCGGACTTGTACCTGTGACACTAGGTCGCTCGATCCAAGGATGTCGGTTATCCAGGAGATATTCAATGAATTTAAGGAGGTGTAACCATGTCTATCTGTCCTAAGAACAAATCTTCCAAAGCAAGAAGAGACAGCCGCAGAGCTAACTGGAAAATGAGTGCTCCGAACTTAGTAAAGTGCAGCAAGTGCGGTGCTCTGATGATGCCTCACAGAGTGTGCAAAGCTTGCGGAAGCTACAACAAGAAAGAAATCGTTAAAGTAGAAGACTAATTCAATACTTTAATATCAGGGGTTAGGTCGTAAAGACCTAACCCTTATGTACAAGCCAATATCCTACTTGCATAATATGTATTAGGGATAAGTCTGCAAGAGCACTTTGATTGCTTTTGTAGTTGTAAAATATCTTTCATTTTCTTATTTAAATGCGTTGCAAGTTATTTTTAGCGGAATGGTTTTATTTTTTTATTATACAAACCCACTAAAACAGTCGGAAAGATGGATTTAACACATTACTCCCACAAAGAAAATGAAATGAAAACAGACGGAGGAGTTATGACAAACGAGACGAAAAAGTATGCGGAAACGTATGGAGGAATGGCAGGAGCAGTTCTCCCGCTGATTATCATGATGGGAACGATGATCTTCATGGTTGCCTTTGGAATGCGTTCTACCAAAAATTTCTGGTCGGCTGGTTATTTTGCTGTTTTGGCTGGATTTCTTGTATATAAGGATAAGAAAGCATTTCAGAAAGCGCTGATCGACGGCGTGCGCGACAATATTTTTGCATTTATGATCGCCTGTTTCTTATTTGCGGGCGTGATGTCGAAGATTCTGACAGCGTCGCATCTGATCGAAGCACTTTTATATGTAATGACAAAGATCAACATGTCACCGGCACTGATGCCGATCATCTGTTTCTTTATCTGTGTGGTGCTTTCCAGTGCAACCGGCAGTGCGGCGGGTGCGTTAAATACAGCCGGACCTCTTCTGATTCCGCTTTCCGTCGGAATGGGCTGTAATGTCAACCTGATCTGCGGTGCGATTCTGGCAGGCAGCTGTTTCGGTGATAACCTCGCACCGATCTCGGACACGACGATTGCATCCTCTCTGTCCCAGGAGGTCGATGTCATGAAGGTTGTCCGTTCCCGTTTTAAATATGCACTGATCGCAGGTGCTATTTCTGTGGTTGGCTATCTGGTATTTGGCTTTATGGATGCTGGAAATGGTGTTTCTGCTGAGATGGCGGCGGTTGACGCAACCTACGCTTCCAGCATCGTATTCCTGATTATCCCGGTTCTGGTGGTTGTGCTGATGCTGCGTGGCAGCGGACTCTTTACTTCTCTGTTAGTCAGTGAGATGGCTGGTTTTGTTTTACTCTTTGCATTTGGTTATCTGACACCGGCAGAGCTGGTTGCGAAAGACGGTCTGATTGCGAATGCGTTTGACGGTATGTTAAGTTCCATCATTTTCATCCTGTTTATCTTCGTTATGGTCAGCCTGATCAGCGAGGCAGGTGTGCTGGATGCGATTCTTGTATGGATGCGTAAATATGCGAAATCTGAGAAGTCGGCAGAAATTGCAGCCGGTGCGATGGTCAGCGTCATGGGTATCGTCATCAGCAGCGGTACTTCCGCCATTTCTTTCTGTGGTCCGATCATCCGCAAGCTGCTCCGCCCATTCAAAATTGACCGTGCCCGTGCGGCTAACTTCCTGGATGGTCTTGGATGTGGCGTCGGCTATCTGGTTCCGACAAATCCGGGATGCCTGAACCTGGCGGCGATCGCGGTTGCCAGCGGCGTTGTGTCCGAGGGCTATAACGCGGTATCTTTTGTCGGCTACAACTTCCACAGCATGGCGCTGACGCTGGTTTTCTGGTTTGCAATTCTCTCTGGATGGGGAATGAGGCATGAGACAGACGAAGAGCTGGCGGCAGATGGAGTCGTGATTGAAGACGGCAATTCTGGGAAATAAAAAAGAATAGATTTTTGGCGTACATACATGACAGACGATAAAAAAGAATTTATAATAGAGTCTGTGTGAGAAAAAGAACAACTGTGCTATATCACCTGCATGGAAGCCTATTGTATATGGGAAAATCAGGTATATAGCATGCTTGCTATAGAAGAGAGGTTCAAATACGTGGGAACAGCAGAAAAATATTTAGATGCTGCGAAGGCAGCCATGAATTTTATCAACACAAGAAAGAGAACGGATGAGGAAGGTATCTACTGGACGCTTGCAGATGCGGCGGCGGGAAAGCCGAGCTATTATGACGAAATATGCATGTACGCAGGTGCTTCGGGCATTATCTGTTTTCTTCTGTCTCTGTATGAAGATACGCAGGATGCGGCATATCTGGATGAGGCGAAAGAAGCGGGCTGTTATCTGGAATACCGTTGGAGAAAGAGACGCGAACTGAAACGCAATTTCTCCCCGTATGCATTTTCAACCGGATGGGGCGGCGCCTCGTTTGCCTTGCTTCAGATGTATCTTGTAACGAAGGACGAACATTACCGCACGCTGGTAGAGGAGATTCTCGACCAGGCGGTTCGGGATGCAATCCCGGTCAAAGAAGGCGAGGGCTATTACTGGTCCACATATCCGGGCATCGTCGGAACCGCGGGAACCATTCTCGTTATCTTAAATGCGGCTGAGAAATTGGGACGCGAGGACTGGAAGGAGTTTGCGGTCAAAGCAGGACGCTATTTCCTGACAAGGGGACGCGATATGGGAAATGGAATGATCTGCTACACGGGCGTCGATCCGACTTACTTTGGCGCTGGAAAAGATTATATCGACCCGAATTTCCCGATGGGAACCGGCGGAATCGGATTCCTGATGCTGAAGCTTTACGAAGTCAGCGGAAAGGAGGAATTTCTGGATGCGGTCAAGGGCGTGCCGGAGTATATGGACACGGTGGCAGTCAAGATGCGTGCTGGAAAATTGCTTCCGCATGCGCTCCCGGATCGTCCGGATCTCTTTTATCTGGGCTACTGCCACGGACCGGCAGGAACCAACCGTTTCTACTATGAGCTGTACAAATTCAGCGGCGATGCGAAATACCGCCATGAGATCGAGGAGCTTGTCAAAGGACTTGAGGCGACCGGTGCACCGGAGAAACGTTCGGCTGGATACTGGAATACGGAAAATATCTGCTGCGGAACCGCGGGTCTCTTAAATATGTACTTGGGACTCTGGGCGGCATTTGGCGAAGAGCACGATCTGGAGTATGCGAGACGCTGTGCAAAGGTGCTGATGGATACGGCGGTCTTCGAAGATGGTGCGGACGGCGGACAGGCAAGCTGGAAATTTGCGCTTGACCGCGTAGCACCGGAACGCCTGAGCACGCCGATTGGTTTTCTCGACGGTGCGGCAGGTATCGGTTCGGTTCTCCTTCAGATGGCGCGGGCAGAGCGCGGCGATTTCCATACGGTAAGAGCGGTGGATGATCCGTTCCCGGAGAGAAGGTTAGAGAAGTAAAATGGCTGTTCAGGCAGAGGTGCTGTTTGTGGGCAGTATATTTGAATGTGTTTGAAATAAAAAGTGTTGTGAGATAGTTGCTGTTCACGTATGCGTGTACAGTAACTGAGATACTATGTAGATGGCGGTGTTGTATGCAAAAAGGTGTACAATGCCGCTATTTTTTGTTAATATAGAGAAGAAGGAAAAAAGAGGGATAATGTTTTATGAATATCACGTTAGGAGGTTTTACATATGAAAAAGGGAAAATATTTACTTTTGACCGTCACAGCCGCCGCGCTTCTGGCGGCGATCCCATTTCAGGCATTTGCGTCGAAGGATACGGAGGACCGCAGCCCGGTTGGCTCGATCGGCTTAAATGTTTCGTCCTCGATCCATGTCGGTGATGAGAGTTCAGATGTGGATGTTTCGCTCGATTTCGGTGACTGCGATATTTCCAATGTTGATGTGATCAACGAGCCGTCCGGCAAATGGGTGGACAAGGATAAGCCAAAGCTGGAGGTTACTCTGGAGGCGGACGATGATTATTATTTTAAATCTGGTTATGCGAAAAAGAATGTGACTCTGAGCGGTGACAGTGCGACGGTTACTTCCATCAAGCGCAAGGGCGATGAGGAACTCCGGGTCGTGATCACCCTGAAAGCTTTAAAAGGAACCTCCAGTGATTACAGCCTGGATGTTGATGAGGCAGAGTGGGATCAGATGGATGGCGTTGCAGAGTGGAACGGCAGTGAGGATGCGAAATACTATGAGCTGCGCGTTTACCGGGATGAGAAATTTTTAAGTACGGTAAAACCGGGAAAAGAAACGAAATACAATCTTGGACGTTATCTTACGCAGGCGGGAACCTACACGTTTGATGTGCGCGCGGTTTACAGCGATTCACGGCACGGCGAATGGCAGACATCGGATTCCTTCACAATCACGGCGGAGCAGGCGCAGGAAATTCAGAAGACGCTTGTATTCAAGGAAGCAGGCAGCGGTCCGGCAGCCGGTGCGTGGGAACAGGATGCGCTTGGATATAAGTACCGCAATTCCGATGGAAGCTATGTGACCAATAACTGGCAGCAGATCGGCGGTGTGTGGTATTTCTTCGATGAAAATGCATATTGCAAGACGAATACCTGGGTGTTCTGGAATGGAAAATGGTATTATCTGGACGTAAACGGCGCGATGTTAGTTAATACGACGACGCCGGACGGCAAGCAGGTCGGGGAAGATGGGGCGCTTCTGTAAAATTTTTAAGAAACAATTTTGATGAAAATCCGTCAGGGAAGATGGAGACAGAATTGTAAAATAGATGTGAGAAGAGGCAGATTGCACGGAATATGCGGTCTGTCTCTTTTACATTTAAAAACAGAGAAAAATAAAGAGAATATTTGCAAAGAGAACGATGATAGAATGAAAATACATACATGAAAAGAGTGCTGAAGGACAAGCTGGCAGTTATTTCTGGTGGAATAAAAAAATTAACAAAAAGAATACTTGCATATTGTGAAATAAGTAGTAAGATAGAGGTGGTATCTCATGACTGCCTATTTTTTAACAATCTAGGGGAAGGGGCGGTCTGAGAAGAGACTGCAAGGGGTTCTAAGCCAGTATGGAGGATGGCAAAAAAAGGACTGACAAAGGAGGGGCACAAAGATGGCAGCACAAATTTTGGCTGTGATTATTTTTATTGTAATGTTTGGACTTATCATCTGGGATCACATTGAGAGGCATATCGTATCGCTCGGATGCGGGCTTCTGACGCTGGTGCTGGTGTTTGGCGTCTGTATGCACAGTGAGGTGGCAGCGGCGGAGACACTGAGCCTGCGTAGCTTCATGGTTCCGAACTTCTGGTTTCAGACCGAGGCGGCGGCAGAGTCCTCGAGCGGCATCAACTGGGCGACGATTCTTTTTATTGCCGGTATGATGCTGATGGTGGAGGGCATGGAGCGCGCGGGATTTTTCCGGTGGCTGTGCCTGACAATCGCCAAGGCGGTACATTATAAGACGATCCCGATTTTTATTTCATTTATGCTGATGTCGGCGTTTCTGGCGATGTTTATCGACAGTATTACCGTTATTCTTTTTTTGGCAGCGGTCACGGTAGAGCTGGCGCATCTTCTGCATTTTGATCCGATTCCGATGATCATTTCAGAGATCTTCTGTTCGAATCTGGGCGGCTCTGCGACGATGTGCGGCGATCCGCCGAATATCATCATCGGAACCTCGCTCGGATATTCATTTAAAGATTTTATTTTAAATACAGGTATGATGGCGGGGGTTTCGCTGATTTTTGTCGTGCTGTTTTTCTATTTTTCCTTTAGGAAAGAATTAAAGGCGAGTGAAAAGCATGACGAAGCGGTTACATATCCATCCCCACAGGAGGCGATCGCGGATCAGAAACGGTTTGTGGTCAGTGTGGTGATCTTTGCGGCGGCGATCGTGATGCTGGTGACGCATGCACAGACGGGACTGACAGTTGCGACGATCGGCGTATTTATCGGTGCTTTTTCGTTGCTGGCATCCGGCGGTGAGGTGCTCAGCATGATTAAGAAGCTTGACTATAAGACGCTGCTATTCTTCATTGGTCTTTTTGTCGTGGTCGGCGGCATGGAGCAGACGGGCGTCCTAAATTCTTTAGCAGGGATCATTGACGCAGTCAGTGGAAATAATGTAAAATGGGTAGTAGCGATTGTGCTGTGGCTGTCGGCGCTTGCGAGTGCATTTGTGGACAATATCCCATTTGCGGCGACGATGATCCCGGTTATCCGGAGTCTGGCGCAGGCAGGCGGCATGGATCTCTCGGTTCTGGCGTGGGCGCTTTCGATGGGTACGGATATTGGCGGCTGCGGAACTCCGATCGGAGCCTCGGCAAACGTAGTTGGTATCTCAGTGGCAGCGAAAAACGGACATTTTATCGGCTGGGGGAAATATTGCCGGTATGCAGCTCCGGCGACGGTGCTGGTAATCCTGATTTCCATGGTTTGTATATATGCGAGATACTTTTAAGGGGGCTTTTATATGGAGGAGAGGAAAAACAGAGTGATCATCTCGGTCAGCAGACAGTTTGGCAGCGGCGGACACAAGATAGCGGAAGCGCTGGCAGAGCATTTTGAACTTCCGATTTATGATCATAGGATGCTGGACAGTATTGCCAAGGAAAAGGGTGTGGATCCGCGTGTGCTGGAAAAATACGACGAGAAGCCGCTAAACCGTTTTCTGGCGCGCAATGTCAGCGGATTTTCAAGCTCTCTGGAGAACAATCTGGCGCAGATGCAGTTCAGTTACCTGAAAGACAAGGCCGATTCGGGGGAATCGTTTGTGGTAGTTGGACGATGTGCGGAGACGGTTTTAAAGGAATATGACGGACTGATCACGATCTTTGTGCTGGGCGATGAGGAAACACGGGTGAAGAGAATTGAGCAGCTGCACGGACTTTCAGAGGACGAGGCGAAACGCCTGGTAAAGACGAAGGACTGGCGGCGGAAATCCTACCACAACTGTTACAGCCGCGGACGCTGGGGGGATTCCAGAAATTATGACCTTTCGATCAACAGCAGCCGGCTGGGAATTGAGGGAACGACGAAGATGCTGGAGGAGTATGTGCAGGCGCGGATGGACGCGATGCAGAAATAAAATAATAGAGATATCGAAGGAAAAGAGAAAGGGGAACGTGTGCATAGGCGGCGCACGTCCCCCTTTTCCTGCCGAGGTGTTATACTGTTACTGTTCCCGGGGAGGCACTTTTGGAAGCAAAAGTGCCGTAAGAAAACGTGGTGGCAGCAGGAATTTGCCGTATTTAAATGCGAAGCCATGGCAAATTCCGTTACTGGGTATGTATGCGTGAACAGTAACGTTATACTAAAAAATATGGAATTAGATAGAAAAATCGTATTTGCTATCGGTTCGATCTTGTTTTATAGTATATAAAATATTTAATAGGAGTTTGATGATATATGACAGAGTTAAAAGAAGAAAAAAAGACCGGTCTCGTTCTGGAGGGCGGCGGGATGCGCGGTATTTACACAGCGGGCGTCCTGGATGTGTTTTTGGATCATGATATTTCATTTGACGGCGTGATCGGCGTCTCGGCGGGGGCAGTGCATGGGGCTTCGTTTGTGTCGGGGCAGAAGGAGCGGAGCATCCGCTATTATAAAAAATACTGCAATGACAAGCGTTTTATGAGCTTTAAAAACTGGCTGCGGACGGGAAATCTGGTGGACGAGCAGTTCTGCTTCCATGATATACCGGAACGGCTGGATCCGTATGATTACGAGGCATTTGACCGGGGAGATACACGGTTTTATGTGGCATGCAGCAATGTGGAGACAGGGAAAGCAGAGTATCTGGAGATCAAAGATATGTTCAAAGATGTCGAATATTTCCGTGCGACGGCATCCCTTCCGTATGTGTCCCATATGGTCGAGGTTGGTGGAATGAAGCTTCTGGACGGCGGCTGCACGGACAGCATTCCGTTGCGTGCGTTCGCTAAGATGGGCTATAAAAAATGCGTCGTTGTGCTGACCCGTCCAGCGGGCTACCGCAAGAAACCGGGCAATTTCTGGCTGCCGGAGGCGGCATATCACAAATATCCGGCGTTCGTGAGGGCGCTTCGCAGCCGCTATTATTTCTATAATAAGACGGTGGAATGGATCGATCGCCTCGAACAAGAGGGAAAAATTTTTGTTATCCGTCCGAGTGTGGCGCTTCCAATCGGCAGAACCGAACATAGTGTTGAAAAATTGCAGGAGACGTATGATATCGGCAGGAAGGATGCTGCCAATCAGATGCATGCAATGGAAAATTGGTTCAAATCTTATTGATTTATAGATTGATCTCTAGTATAGTAAAGATTGATGTAATGTGGCTGTGGACAATAAAAAGCGGGACAGCTGCAGCGTGACGATGAAAGAGCGATTCGTTCGGACCACATATGCCGCAGTGGCGGAAGACAGGTTTGGTATGTGTATCGCTATAAATGATAGAAGGAGAACACGCAATGGTTAAGATAGCAGTAGATGCCATGGGGGGCGACAACGCACCGGGTGAGATCGTGGCAGGTGCCGTGATGGCAGCCCAGTCGAGGGAAGATATTCAGATTTTCCTGATCGGCAAGGAAGAAGTCGTATCAGAAGAATTAAAAAAGCATACATATAAGAAAGAACAGATCGAGGTTGTCAATGCGACTGAGGTCATCGAGACGGAGGAACCGCCGGTCAATGCGATCCGCACGAAGAAAGATTCGTCCATCGTGGTCGGCATGAATATGGTCCGCAGGGGCGAGGCGGACGCGTTCTGTTCCGCAGGCAGCTCCGGCGCGATTCTGGTCGGCGGACAGGTGATCGTCGGCAGAATCAAGGGCGTTGAACGTCCGCCACTGGCTCCATTGATTCCGACAGAAAAGGGCGTGTCCCTGCTGATCGACTGCGGCGCCAATGTCGATGCAAGACCGTCCCATCTGGTACAGTTTGCAAAGATGGGATCCATCTACATGGAACACGTGGTTGGCATCAAGAATCCGCGTGTGGCGATCGTCAACATTGGTGCGGAGGAAGAGAAGGGCAATGCGCTGGTGAAAGAGACATTCCCACTCTTAAAAGAATGTAAGGACATTAATTTCATCGGCAGCATCGAGGCACGCGAGATTCCGCACGGCGGCGCGGATGTCATCGTTTCCGAGGCATTTGTCGGAAATGTCATCCTGAAACTTTATGAAGGTGTCGGTGCAACCCTGATTTCCATGGTAAAACAGGGCATGATGACGAGCCTGCGCTCAAAGATCGGCGCATTGCTTGTAAAACCGGCGTTGAAGACGACGCTCAAAGCATTCGATGCGAGCCAGTACGGCGGCGCACCGCTTCTGGGACTCAAAGGGCTGGTTGTCAAGACGCACGGAAATTCCAAGCGCACCGAGGTGTGCAATTCGATTCTTCAGTGTGTGACCTTTAAAGAGCAGGCGATTAATGAAAAGATCAAGGAAAGTCTGTGAAACTTTCGTGAAATTATAAAATGTAGCGAAAAAACGATATGTTTTTAATCAATCTAAAATTCTAAATATTTTAAAATAAGTTCATAGAAAGGAAGAAAATTATGGAATTTGAAAAATTACAGAACATTATCGCGGAGGTACTGAATGTTGAAGCAGATGAAATTACGTTAAATACGACGTTTGTGGATGATCTGGGCGCTGATTCGCTGGATATTTTTCAGATTATCATGGGGATCGAGGAGGAGTTTGATATCGAAATCCCGACTGAGGAGGCAGAAAAGATTGTATCTGTGGGCGATGCAGTAGAGCAGATCAAGAACGCACTGAACTAATTCAATGTTTGTTAAAAAGTTATAGAGAAGTCTGTCAGGCAAAGGGGCTGGGCGGGCTGCCGAAGGGCAGGATCGCGACAGCTCCTTTCCAAAAAGAACGGATGTTTGACTCTGGCTCACAGGCACAAATAGCAATGATTGCCGGAATCAGTCAGCAGCAGGACAGGCTGGAAAGAGAGAAATATATGGAGTATACATTAAATGAATTGGAAAAACGGATTGGCTATTCGTTTCAGGACAAGAAGCTTCTGGAACACGCGATGATACATAGTTCGTATGCCAATGAGCACCATCTTGGAAAACTGGGATGTAACGAGCGCCTTGAATTTTTAGGCGACGCAGTGCTGGAAGTGGTATCGAGTGATTTCCTGTTCCGCACGTTTCCGGAGATGCCGGAGGGCGATATGACAAAGACACGTGCGAGTCTGGTCTGCGAGCCGACGCTTGCATTCTGCGCACAGGAGATCGATCTGGGTGGATTTTTGCTGCTTGGAAAAGGCGAGGATGCGACCGGTGGACGGGGGCGCGATTCGGTGGTGTCGGATGCGATGGAGGCACTGATCGGTGCGATTTATCTGGACGGTGGTTTTGCTAATGCAAAAGAGTTTATTCATCGATTTATTCTGAACGATATGGAACACAAAAAGCTCTTTTATGATAGCAAGACTATCTTGCAGGAGATTGTGCAGGGACATACGGACGAGACACTTACATACGTTCTTCTGAAAGAAGAAGGACCGGATCACAATAAGAGCTTCGAAGTGTCTGCGATGCTGGACGGTCAGGAGATCGGGCGCGGCATCGGACGGACGAAAAAATCAGCGGAACAGCGTGCGGCGTACCGTGGGATCCTCACTATCAGAAAACCGCAGGAGTAGGTATGTATTTAAAGAGTATTGAAATACAGGGTTTTAAGTCATTTGCCAATAAAATTCTGTTTGAGTTCCACAACGGAATCACGGGCATCGTCGGGCCAAACGGCAGCGGCAAGAGCAATGTCGCCGATGCAGTGCGCTGGGTGCTCGGTGAGCAGAGAAGCAGGCAGCTGCGCGGCGGCACGATGCAGGACGTTATTTTTGCTGGTACGGAGCTTCGAAAACCGCAGGGATTTGCCTACGTGGCGATCACACTGGATAATGCCGATCACAAACTTCCGATCGAGTACGACGAAGTCACGGTTTCAAGACGTCTTTACCGTTCTGGTGAGAGTGAATATAAGATTAATGGAACGAGCTGCCGTCTAAAAGATATCAACGAGCTCTTTTATGATACGGGTATCGGTAAAGAGGGATATTCCATCATCGGACAGGGACAGATTGATCAGATTTTAAGCGGGCGGCCGGAGGAACGGCGCGAGCTATTTGACGAGGCGGCTGGAATCGTGAAATTCAAGCGGCGCAAGGCGATCGCACAGAAGAAGCTGGAAGATGAAAAACAGAACCTGATCCGCGTGACGGATATTTTGTCCGAGCTGGAAAAACAGGTAGGACCGTTGGAACGGCAGTCGGAGGAGGCGAAGGAGTATCTGCGTCTGCGGGAAGAGCTGCGTTGCCTGGACGCCAACCTGTTTTTGGCAGAATCGGAGGAATTGAAGCGCCAGATCCGGGAAGTGGAGCAGAAGGAGATGATTCTGACCGGCGATCAGGAGAGTGTGCGGGCGGAATCGGAGACACTGAAATCGGAGTACGAATTGCTCGGAACCGAGCTGGATGCGCTGGATGCGACGATTGCCGCGGATCGTGAGGCGTGCAGCCGGGAAGACCTGGAACGCCAGGAGAAGACCGGACGGATCGGAGTTCTCAGAGAGCAGATCCGGACGGAGCAGATGAACGAAGAACATATCCGCAGCCGGATGGCGTCGATCGATGGCGAAATGCATCAGAAAGAGGAAGAACAGGCGGAATATGAGTCTGAAAAACAGGCACTAAATGCATCGGTGCAGACGATCGAAGCAAAACAGCAGGAAGCGGAGGCAGCAGTCCGTTCGATGGACGAGGCGGTCAGCCGGACGGAAACCTTGATCGAGACGGCAAAAGCCGAGATCATGGACGCTCTGAACCAGAAAGCGGAACTTGCCGCCCACCGTCAGCGCTATGAGACGATGCTGGAGCAGGCGGATGTGCGCCGGGCGGAAGTGACGCAGAAGCTTTTGAAATTCAAGAGCGATGAGTCGGTTCAGGAAGAGCAGAAAAAAGAAGAAGAAGCCAAATTAGGGAAGGTGCGGGAATGTCTGGAAGCGTTTTCGGTGCAGGAAAAAGAGCTGCAGGAGCAGACGCGCACGGAGGAAGAACAGGAACGCCGCCTGAACCAGAAACTTTCGAGCCTTCAGCAGGATTACCACACGAACCGGACGAGGCTGGAATCAATGCGGAATCTGGCGGAGCGCTACGAGGGCTACGGCGGCAGTATCCGCCGCGTGATGGAAGTCAGGAACTGCGTTCCGGGTATTCATGGCGTTGTGGCGGATTTGATCAGCACGACGAAGAAATATGAGACGGCGATCGAGACGGCACTTGGCGGCAGCATCCAGAACATTGTGACGGATTCCGAGGAGACGGCGAAACGCCTGATTGATCATCTGAAAGAGAATCGGTATGGCCGTGCAACGTTTCTGCCGCTGACCAGCATGGAACGCCGCCAGAGTTTTGGACAGCCGGGGGCGCTGAAAGAAATGGGTGTTCTTGGACTGGCAAGCGAACTGGTCTCTGCGGATGAGAAATACAGCGGGCTGGTGTCCTATCTGCTGGGACGCGTGGTCGTGGTGGATCAGATCGATCATGCGATTGCGCTGGCAAAGAAATACCGCTATTCTCTCCGGATCGTGACGCTGGATGGCGAGCTTTTAAGCCCTGGCGGTTCGATGACCGGTGGTGCATTCAAGAACAGCAGCAATCTGCTGGGACGCCGCCGTGAGATCGAAGAACTGGAAGCTGCCTGCAAAAAGGTATTGGAACAGGTGGAAGCGGTACAGAAGGAGCTGGCAGAGACGGGGCGCAGGCTGACGGAAGCGAAGAGAACACTGGCATCCGTCCAGGAGAGGCGCCAGCAGATGCAGATCCAGCAGAATACGTTGGAACTGACGATCTGCCAGTTAGAGGCGAGACGGCAGGAGATTGCAGATTCTTCGCAGGATCTGTCTTCAGAAAATCAGGAACTTGAACTGCAGGTAGGCGATCTGCGCGGGGCGCTGCGGGAGCTGCAGACCGAAGAGACGAAGCTTGAAACGCTAAGCAATGAGAAGAACCAGTACGTGGAAGAGCAGCAGACAGGTCTTGAGACGGCGAAAAAGCAGCGTGGGGAAGCGGCGGCAGCCCTTTCGGAGATACAGCTTGGGCATTCCCAGGCGGAGCAGAAGGGTGCGTTTATCGAGGAAAATCTGCGCCGTGTATTGCAGGAGCAGGAACGTCTCCGGGCAGAGAAAGAGAAACTTTCCGGCGGTCACGCGGACAGCAGCGAGACGATCGCTGCCAGAGAGCGCGAGATTGCAGCGCTGGAAGCCGAGATACAGGCGTCCGGGGACAAGCGGACGCAGATGGAACTGGTAATCCAGAACAAGCAGCGTGAGAAGGAAGAAAAGGCGGGGCGGCAGAAAACTTTCTTTGATAAAAAGGAAGAGCTGAACGAACGTCTCCAGCTTTTAGACCGCGAGAACTTCCGTCTCCAGAATCAGAGAGAACGCCTGAATGAGCGCCTGGAGTCGCAGGTCGATTATATGTGGAGTGAGTATGAGCTTACGTATTCGCGCGCGGAAGAGCTGCGGAAGGAAGAGCTGACCTCGATTCCAGAAATGAAGCGGTCGATCAATGAGAAAAAGATGGAGATCCGCGCCCTTGGGAATGTCAATGTCAACGCGATCGAGGACTACAAGGAGATATCCGGCCGCTACGAATTTATGAAAAACCAGCATGAAGATCTGGTAGCGGCACAGGCGGCGCTGGAAAAAATTATCGAGGAGCTCGATGAAGGAATGCGGCGTCAGTTCCGGGAAAAATTTGGTGAGATTCGCCGCGAGTTTGATAAAGTATTTAAGGAATTATTTGGAGGCGGAACGGGTACGCTGGAGCTGTCGCAGGAAGAAGATATTCTGGAGGCAGGCATCCAGATTATTTCACAGCCGCCGGGCAAAAAACTGCAGAATATGATGCAGCTCTCCGGTGGGGAGAAAGCATTGACGGCGATCGCACTGCTTTTTGCAATTCAGAACTTAAAACCGTCGCCATTCTGCCTGCTTGATGAGATTGAGGCGGCACTCGACGATTCCAACGTAGACCGGTTTTCCGGGTACCTGCATAAGCTGACGCGCTACACGCAGTTTATCGTCATCACCCACCGAAGAGGCACGATGGTGTCGGCAGACCGCCTGTATGGTATCACGATGCAGGAAAAAGGTGTGTCCACGCTGGTATCGGTCAGCCTGATCGAGGCGCAGATGGAGCGGGAAGAGGAAAAAGCAGAATTATAATTGCAAAAAAGAGTTCAGAAATAGAAAAGGAGGCGCAGCCATGGGAGATAAGAAAAAGGGTTTTTTCGGCCGTCTGGTAGAAGGGCTGACGAAAACGAGAGATTCCATTGTAAGCGGAATTGATTCCGTATTCAGCGGTTTTTCCGCGATCGATGATGATTTCTATGAGGAGATCGAAGAGACGCTTATCATGGGCGATCTAGGTATCCAGACGACGATGGCGATCGTCGAGGATCTCCGGAAAAAGGTAAAAGAAAACCACATCAAGGATCCGGCAGAGTGCAAGGATCTTCTGATTGCCAGCATCAAGGAACAGATGGATCTGGGCGAAAATGCCTACGAATTTGAAAACCGCAAGTCGGTTGTGCTGGTGATCGGCGTTAACGGCGTCGGGAAGACGACCTCGGTCGGCAAGCTGGCGGGTCAGTTAAAGGATCAGGGCAAGAAGGTCATTCTGGCGGCGGCGGATACATTCCGTGCGGCAGCGATTGAGCAGCTGACGGAGTGGGCAGGACGCGCGGGCGTTGAGCTCATCGCCCAGCAGGAAGGTTCTGATCCGGCAGCTGTTATCTACGATGCGATCGCGGCGGCAAAATCAAGAAATGCCGATGTGCTGATCTGCGACACGGCAGGTCGTCTGCACAACAAGAAAAACCTGATGGAAGAGTTAAAGAAGATCAACCGGATCATCGACAAAGAATATCCAGACGCCTACCGTGAGACATTGGTTGTTCTTGACGGAACGACCGGTCAGAACGCGCTTGCACAGGCAAAACAGTTTATGGAGGTGGCGGATATCACCGGCATCATCCTGACGAAGCTGGATGGCACGGCAAAGGGCGGTATCGCGGTTGCGATCCAGTCCGAGCTTGGTATTCCGGTTAAATACGTCGGAATCGGCGAAAAGATCGACGATTTACAGAAATTCGATGCGAATGATTTCGTCAATGCACTGTTTAAGAGAAATGAAGCATTGACAGAGAATGAATAAAGCTAAAAATAGCTGAGCATGCCACGGCTGAAACTGGTTTGGCGGAGAACAAATCTGCTTAAGCCGCAGATTCAGATAAACAGGACACACCCGGCAGACTGTCTGGTCAGAGAACCGGCAAAAGCAGGGCGCATTCTGAGAAATACGGATAAATGGAGGAAAGACAATGAGTGAGACAATAAAGGAAGAGACAGCAGAGGCAGTACAGGCTGAGCCGCAGGGACTGACGCTGGAGAAATTCGAAGAAGCAACTGAGGTTGTCAGCAAGGTTATTTCCGAGACAAAACTGGTTTACAGTGAATATTTTTCGAATTTGACCGGCAATAAAGTATATTTAAAACCGGAAAATATGCAGTATACAGGTGCTTACAAGGTAAGAGGTGCATTTTATAAGATCAGCACCCTGAGCGATGAGGAGAAACAGCGCGGTCTGATCACCGCATCGGCTGGAAACCATGCACAGGGCGTTGCATACGCGGCAAAACTGGCTGGCTGCAAGGCAACGGTTGTTATGCCGACGACCACGCCGCTCATGAAGGTAAACCGTACCAGAAGCTATGGCGCAGAGGTGGTTCTTCACGGCGATGTATTCGATGAGGCGCTGGCATATGCAAATGAGCTGGCAGCGGAGCACGGATATACCTTTATCCATCCGTTCAACGATCTGGACGTAGCCACCGGTCAGGGAACCATCGCGATGGAGATCATCAAAGAGCTTCCGACCGTTGATTATATTCTGGTTCCGATTGGCGGCGGCGGACTCTGTACCGGTGTTGCAACGCTGGCAAAACTGCTGAATCCGAAGATCAAAGTGATCGGTGTAGAACCGGCAGGCGCAAATTGTATGCAGGAATCCCTGAAAGAAGGAAAAGTAGTGACTCTTCCGAGCGTCAACACAATCGCGGATGGTACTGCAGTTAAACGCCCGGGCGATCTGCTGTTCCCGTACATCCAGATCAATGTGGATGATATCATCACCATCGAGGACTCCGAGCTGATCGTGGCATTCCTTGATATGGTAGAAAACCACAAGATGATCGTTGAGAACTCCGGTCTTCTGACTGTGGCTGCTCTGAAACACCTGAATGTGAAGAAGAAAAAAGTCGTATCCATCCTGAGCGGCGGCAACATGGACGTGATCACAATGGCATCCATCGTACAACATGGTCTGATCCAGAGAGACCGCGTATTTACCGTATCGGTACTGCTGCCGGATAAGCCAGGCGAACTTGCAAAAGTCGCAACCCTGATGGCAGAAGAACAGGGCAATGTCATCAAATTGGAGCATAACCAGTTTGTCAGCATTAACCGCAACGCAGCAGTGGAGCTGCGGATCACCGTTGAGGCGTTTGGTACGGATCACAAGAATAAGATAGTGGAAGCGCTCAAGGAAGCAGGCTACCGTCCGAAGCTGGTAAAATCCAAAAATATCTATGATGTCTAAGGTGGAAATGAAAAGCAGTGTAGATAGAGCAGACAGGGGAGAATTGAAATGAAGCGGGAGAAATATGAGCCGGTGTTAAAAAATATTTCCTATTTTATAAAATGGGCGGAAGGCGCGATTGTGATTGGAATTGTGAGCGGCTGCATCGGCACGGCATTTGGAAAATGCGTCCTATGGGTGTCGGCATTCTTTCAGAGCCACCCGTGGATGGTCTTTCTGCTGCCGCTCAGCGGTCTTCTGGTTCTGGGCGTTTACCATGCGCTGGGAGAGGATAATAACCGGGGCACCAATATGGTGATTGAATCGATCTATTCGAACACAGAGATCAGTTTTGCGACTGCCCCGGCAGTCTTTGCAGGAACGCTTCTGACGCATTTGGGCGGCGGTTCTGCCGGACGCGAGGGCGCGGCGCTGCAGATGGGAGGAAGCATCGGAACCCAGATCGGAAAATGGCTGAAATTTGATGAGAAAGATAAGAAGATTGCGGTCATGTGCGGCATGAGCGGTGTATTTGCCGCCTTGTTTGGCACACCGATGGCGGCGGCGATCTTTTCAATGGAGGTTATCAGCATCGGTGTTATGTACTATGCAGCGCTGGTTCCGTGTGTCTTTTCTGCCTTTACGGCGGCGGCGCTGGCGAGGTTCTGGGGACTGATGCCGGAGCGGTTTGCGATTGGTGCGGTTCCGGCGTGGAGTATTGAAACAGCGATCGTGGCTGTCGGTCTGGCGGCTGGCTGCGCACTGGTGTCGGAGCTTTTCTGCATCGCGCTTCACACAACGGAACATCTCTACAAAAAATATCTTCCCTCGCCGGTCTGGCGGATTTTATCCGGCGCGGCGATTGTGATTGTTTTGACGCTTCTGACCGGTTCGACCCGCTACAACGGAAGCGGCGTCTCCCTGATTGAAAAATGTTTTGAGGGTGAGGGACTTCCATGGGATTTCCTGATAAAAATTCTCTTTACGACGGTTACGCTGGAGGCAGGCTTCAAGGGAGGCGAGATCGTGCCGACCCTGACGATCGGCGCGGCGTTTGGCAGTTTCTTTGCATTTCTCTTTGGACAGCCGGTCGGTCTTATGACCGCCTGCGGTATGCTGGGACTCTTCGTGGGAGTCACAAACTGCCCGATCTCAACGCTTCTGCTGGGCTTTGAGCTTTTTGGCTATGAGGCGATGCCGTTTTTCGTGCTGGTGATTGCAGTCAGCTTTAGTTTCTCTGGTTATTACAGCCTGTATGCGAGTCAGAAATTTATCTACTCGAAGACGAGGACGGAGTTTATTAACCGGAAGACGAATAAATAGGTGGAAAATGATCACCATGTTTTTGACTTTTGAACATCATAAAAAAGAATGTGCCTTAGCACATTCTCGCGCCGAGCGCGGTCGCTTGCGACATATTTCTGCTTCGCGCGAGTGCGCATCATTGGCACGTTAGTGCCTTTTTGTGTAATAGGGAATTCCAAGGAATTTCCTATTACACAAAAAGGGTTCCAATCTATCTTTGGAACCCTAAAATGTCATGCTTTAAAGAAATTCATGAATCTACGTGCTCTATCATGATTTATTCATGAAAATCCTGCGGTTTCTCATCACGGAAATCGAGCAGGGCGCGCGGTGCAACCTGCAGAACACCTGCAATATCAAAGAGACTCTCTAAGGAAAGACTCGTTTTCATGTTCGGTGCCTCGATGTTAGATATATGAGTCCGGCTTAAATCGGTCGCCTCTGCTAAAGCCATCTGGCTCATGCCGCGGAGTTTGCGGTAATAAGCGATGTTGAGACCTATCTGACGGTAATATTTTTCATAACGGTTTGTCTGCTGCTTGTTAATTTGTTTTTGATCGATTGCTGTCATATTTTTCAAGTGCCTCCCCGATCCGAAAGAATCATGCGTTATTGTTATTTCAGAGATAATAAATAATTACAACTGATATAACTATTGTAGCTGGAAATTGATTTTTATCAAACAATATAATGATTCAAATTTGCAATGTTATAAAATGCATATCCAATAAAATAATGCACATACATGGATTGCACCCAGAAAGGTTGTTAAATAATGCACAGAAAAAGATTGCAGAGGATAAGTGCAGATAAATAATGAGAAGCTGGGGGCAGAATGAGAGCGGCGGGAAAAGGTGAAATAGAAAAAAGTAAAACGGGCGCTAAAATTTGAGAAAAAAATGAAAAACAGGGCGAAGAATCCGTATACAGAAAGGCGTTTGGGGAAAAGGATGAAAGGATGCACAGGATTTACGAAAATTCTATCGCACATTCGGATTTTTTGTGGTAGAATATCTTTGATAAGGTGACGCGGCTTTTTACGGTCATCACAGATAAAATGTACATCAGAACGTACATATAGACAGGGAGAACCGAATTATGGAATTAAAGCGGGTATTACTGAAGCTGAGCGGAGAAGCGCTGGCAGGCGACAAGAAAACCGGGTTTGATGAAGCAACGGTCAAGGAAGTAGCCAGACAGGTTAAGACGGCGGTCGATGACGGAATCGAAGTAGGTATCGTGATCGGCGGCGGAAACTTCTGGAGAGGTCGCCAGAGCAATGCAATCGATCGGACCAAGGCGGATCAGATCGGAATGCTGGCAACGGTCATGAACTGTATTTACGTGTCGGAGATCTTCCGGAGCGAAGGCATGATGACACAGATTCTGACACCATTTGAGTGCGGCTCCATGACGAAGCTGTTTTCAAAGGACAGAGCCAATAAATATTTCTCAAAGGGTATGGTCGTATTTTTTGCAGGCGGTACAGGTCATCCGTATTTCTCAACTGATACTGGCGTAGCGCTGCGTGCGATTGAGATGGATGCAGACTGCATTCTTCTGGCTAAGGCGATCGACGGCGTCTATGACAGCGATCCGAAGATCAACCCGGATGCAAAGAAGTATGATACGATCACGATTCAGGAGGTGATCGACAAGCAGCTGGCGGTCGTAGACCTCACAGCTTCCATCATGTGTATGGAAAATCACGTTCCGATGGCAGTATTCAGCCTGAATGAAAAAGACGGAATTGTAAATGCAATGCGCGGAAAAATTAACGGTACAGTGGTTACCGCATAACTAGGAGGATTTTATGCAGGAGAGATTAAAAGTTTACGAAGAGAAGATGAATAAGTCCTATGACGCACTGCTGAATGAGTATACATCCATTCGTGCTGGACGTGCGAACCCGCATGTACTGGACAAAATCAAAGTAGATTACTACGGCGCACCGACCCCGTTACAGCAGGTGGCAAATATCTCTGTGCCGGAGCCGCGTATGATTCTGATCCAGCCGTGGGAGAAGAAGCTCATTAAGGACATCGAGAAAGCGATCCTGACTTCCGATCTGGGTATCAACCCGAACAACGATGGAAGTGCAGTCCGCCTGATTTTCCCGGAGCTTACTGAGGAACGCCGTAAAGATCTGGCAAAGGATGTTAAGAAAAAGGGCGAGGGCGCGAAGGTTGCAGTCCGCAATATCCGCCGTGATGCAAACGACCTGTTAAAGAAGCTGGAAAAAGGCGGCGAGATCACCGAGGACGAGCTGGCAGATGGCGAGGATCAGATCCAGAAGCTGACTGACAAGATGATCGCAAAGGTTGATAAAGCAGTAGAAGAAAAAACAGCTGAGATCATGACTGTATAAAAATACAATAGAGTTTAAATGTAAAAATCAGGCTGCCTCAAGCAGGGCTGGCCGGCATTGCAGATGCGGATGGCCGGCTGGTCCTGTTTTCTGGCTATTAAGGGAATATTATGGAGGAAAACTGGATGGAAAGGGACATCGAAAACCTGGTAATTCCGCAGCATGTCGCCCTCATTCTGGATGGCAACGGCAGATGGGCGAAGAAGAGAGGTCTTCCGAGAACCGTAGGTCATAAACAGGGGTGTGTGACGGTTGAACAGACGGTTGAGGATGCAGCGAGACTGGGAATCCGTTATCTGACGGTATATGGTTTTTCAACGGAAAACTGGAAGCGTTCTGCTGAAGAAGTAGGGGCGCTGATGCAGCTCTTCCGTTTTTATCTGAAACGGCTTTTAAAGATTGCCAAGAAAAATAATGTAAGAGTCAAAATGATCGGCGACCGCACGCGATTTGACAGCGATATCATCGAGGGCATCAATCGCCTGGAAGACGAGACGGCGGCAAACACGGGCATGACCTTTGTGATCGCAGTCAACTACGGCGGCAGAGATGAGATCACGCGCGCGGTGCGCCATATGATGATGGACTGTCAGGACGGAAAGCTGGTGCCGGAGGACGTGACAGAGCAGACCGTTGCGTCCTATTTAGATACGGCGGGCATCCCGGATCCGGATCTTCTGATCCGCACCAGCGGCGAGATTCGCCTGTCCAATTATCTGCTGTGGCAGCTTGCCTACAGTGAGATTTATATCACGGACTGCCTGTGGCCGGATTTCAACCGCGACGAGCTTATAAAGGCAATTGAGCAGTTCAATCAAAGAGACAGACGCTTTGGCGGAGTCAAGGCATAAGGAGGAGTTGCCATGTTCAGAACGAGGCTGATAAGCGGGATTGTGCTTGTAGCACTCGCGATTTTACTGGTTACAAAGGGCGGTGTCCTTCTGTACTGTGTGACCGCCGCGATCTCCCTGATCGGTATGTTTGAGCTTTACCGGGTTATGGGGATTGAGAAAAAAGCGCCAGGCATCGCCGGGTATCTGGCATGTCTGGGATATTATGGGCTGGTGTGGTTTGAAGGGCAGCATTATGTGACGCTGCTTGCGATTGCAGCCCTGATGGTGCTGATGAGCATTTACGTGTTCACGTTTCCGAAATATGGGACCGAGCAGATTACAGTAGCATTTTTCGGCATTTTTTATCTGGGAATTATGCTTTCCTACCTGTATCAGGTGCGGGCAATGGCGGACGGAAAATACCTTGTCTGGCTGATCTTTTTAAGCTCCTGGGGCTGTGACACCTGCGCATACTGCGCGGGAATGCTCCTTGGAAAACACCGTCTGGCACCGGTTTTAAGCCCGAAAAAATCGATCGAGGGCGCCGTCGGCGGTGTGGTCGGATCGGCTCTGTTAGGCTGCATTTATGCGTATTTCTTCGGTGCGAAGATGGACGAGGTCAGCAATCCGATGGTGGCATGTGCGGTGGCGTGTGCGATTGCGGCGGTCATTTCCCAGATCGGGGATCTGGCGGCGTCGGCGATCAAGCGGAACCACAATGTCAAGGATTACGGAAACCTGATTCCGGGACACGGCGGCGTGCTGGATCGGTTCGACAGCATGATTTTTACGGCACCGGCGATTTATTTTGCACTGACGTTTTTACGATAAAACGAAAGCATGTATGAAAATACAGAAACAGGAGAATAAGAAATGAAAAAAATTGCGATACTTGGATCAACCGGATCGATCGGAACACAGACATTGGAAGTGGTCCGGGCGAATAAAGATATAGAAGTAACGGCTCTGGCGGCTGGCAGCAATATTGATCTTCTGGAGAAACAGATCCGGGAGTTTTCTCCGAAGATCGCGGCGGTCTGGAACGAGGAAAAAGCAAAAGAACTGAAAGACCGTGTGCGCGATCTGGATATCCGTGTCGAGAGCGGCATGGATGGACTTCTCGCAGTGGCAACGGAGCTGGGTGCGGAGATTGTGGTGACAGCGGTAGTCGGAATGATCGGTATCCGCCCGACGATCGCAGCGATGAATGCTGGAAAAGATATTGCACTTGCAAACAAAGAGACCCTGGTAACGGCCGGGCATATCATTATGTCGCTGGCAAAGGAGAAGCATGTCCGCATTCTGCCGGTGGACAGCGAGCATAGCGCGATTTTCCAGAGTTTGAACGGCGAGACGGGAAATAAGATCCACAAGATTCTCCTGACAGCGTCCGGCGGACCGTTCCGCGGATGGACGAGAGAGCAGATGAAGGGTGTGCAGGTCGAAGATGCGCTGAAACATCCGAACTGGACGATGGGACGCAAGATCACGATCGACAGTTCCACGATGGTAAACAAAGGTCTGGAAGTTATGGAGGCAAGATGGCTCTTTGGCGTGGAGATGGATCAGGTGCAGGTGGTTGTGCAGCCGCAGAGTGTGATTCATTCAATGGTAGAATACGAGGACGGCGCGGTGATAGCGCAGCTCGGCACGCCGGATATGAAGCTTCCGATCCAGTATGCGCTGTATTATCCGGAACGCCGCTTCCTGGCGGGCGACCGGCTGGATTTTGCAAAGCTGGCACAGATTACCTTTGAAGCGCCGGATTTTGAGAATTTCCACGGACTTTCCCTGGCATACAAAGCCGGACGGCGCGGCGGCACGCTTCCGACCGTGTTCAACGCGGCAAATGAGCGGGCAGTCCAGAAATTCCTCGATCGCGAGATCGGATATCTGACCATCACTGATATGATTGAGGCGGCGATGGAACACCACACCGTGAAAGAGAATCCGACGGTCGAAGAGATTCTGGCAGCAGAACAGGAAACCTATGATTTTATAGAGAGCAGGTGGTAGATTGATAAGTTTGCTGGCGGCGCTGATTGTATTCAGCCTGATTGTGCTGTTTCACGAATTTGGACATTTTTTATTGGCAAAACGGGGCGGAATCTGCGTCGTTGAGTTTTCGCTCGGCATGGGTCCTAGACTTTTCAGTTTTGTGAAAGGCGGGACGCGGTACTCGCTGAAGCTGCTTCCGTTTGGCGGTTCTTGTATGATGCTGGGGGAAGATGAAGGGTATGATGCGCCGGGTGAGACGGAAAAAGGGAGTTCCTGCGATCAGAACCAGAGTCTGACAGATGGAAAAACGGATCGGCTCCTGCTGCCTCCGGGCGCAACAGGGACTTATTTTAATGCGGTTTCTGCCTGGACACGTTTTAAAGTAGTGGTGGCAGGACCTGTATTCAACTTCATTCTGGCGTGGTTTTGCGCCTTTTTCGTGATCAGCTGTGTGGGATTTGATCCGGCGTCGGTTGTCAGTGTTGAGGACGGCTATCCGGCACAGGAGGCGGGGCTGCAGGCGGGCGATACGATCGAGCGTTTAAATGGTACGCGCACCTATCTGTACCGCGATGTGCAGACGTATCTGCAGTTTCATCCGGGAAAGAGTGCCACGGTGGAGTATGTGCGGGATGGGAAATCCTACACGACGCAGATGGTTCCGCGCTATTCTGAGGAAGTGGGACGCTATCTTATTGGAATCAGCGGCGGCGTTTACCAGAAACCGGCGTCCGTGATTCAGACGGCGCAGTATAGCTTCTATGAAGTGCGCTATTGGATCCGTGTGACGTTCAGCAGCCTTGGCATGATTCTGAAGCGGCAGGTCAGCTCGAATGATATCGCGGGTCCGGTGCGGATTGTGTCGATGATCGGCACGACGGTCAAGGAGAGCCAGAGCTACGGACTTATGATTGTGCTTGTCAATTTGGCCAATATGTGTATTCTGCTCAGCGCCAATCTGGGTGTCATGAACCTGCTTCCGATTCCGGCGCTGGACGGCGGACGGCTTGTATTTATCATTCTGGAGATGCTGCGCGGCAAGCCGGTTGATCCGGAAAAAGAGGGCATGGTCCATATGGCGGGCATGGCGGCGTTGATGACGCTGATGTTATTTGTATTGTTTAACGATATTAGAAATTTAATGTAATGATAATTCATTTGATTCAAAGGCATGAAAGATTCGCTCGAAAAAGGCCGGAAATTTTGTGTCGGAGAAGAATGGTTTGGGAGGAACGATATGGGATACCGGGACGAGACGAAAGTGGTGCAGATTGGAAAACGACAGATCGGCGGCGGCAATCCGATTCTGATCCAGTCGATGTGTAATACGAAAACAGAGGATGTGAAGGCGACCGTCGAGCAGATTCTGGCGCTGGAGCACGCGGGCTGCGATATTATCCGTGTGGCAGTGCCGACAATGGAGGCGGCGGCTGCCCTGACGGAGATTAAACGCCAGATACATATTCCATTGGTGGCGGATATTCATTTTGACTATCGTCTCGCGATCGCGGCGATCGAGTGCGGCGCGGACAAAATCCGTATCAATCCGGGAAATATCGGTTCCAGAGAGCGGATCCAGGCGGTGGTTGACAAGGCAAAAGAGTATGGCGTGCCGATTCGTGTCGGCGTCAACAGCGGTTCTTTGGAAAAGCCATTGGTAGAGAAATATGGCGGCGTGACAGCGGAAGGGCTCGTTGAGAGTGCGCTGGATAAGGTTGCCCTGATTGAGCAGATGGGTTATGACAATCTGGTTATCAGCATCAAATCTTCGGATGTTATGATGTGTGTAAAAGCACATGAACTAATTGCAAAAAAGACTCATTATCCGCTGCATGTCGGTATCACAGAGGCGGGAACTGTGATTGCGGGCAATATCAAGTCAGCGGTCGGTCTGGGACTGATTTTGAGTCAGGGAATCGGTGATACGATCCGCGTGTCCCTGACAGGCAGCCCGCTGGAGGAGATCAAGTCGGCAAAGCTGATTTTGAAGACGCTGGGCCTTCGTCGGGGTGGCGTGGAAGTTGTTTCATGTCCGACCTGCGGACGCACGCAGATCGATCTCATCGGTCTGGCAAACCAGGTGGAGACGCTGGTACAGGGATATCCGCTGGATATCAAGGTTGCCGTCATGGGCTGCGTGGTCAACGGACCGGGCGAGGCGAAGGAAGCCGATCTCGGCGTAGCCGGCGGTATCGGCGAAGGACTTCTGATACGCAAGGGCGAGATTGTGAAAAAACTGCCGGAGAGTGAACTTTTACCGGCGCTCAAAGCGGAGCTTGACCGGATGGTGGAAGAGAAAAAAGCAAAGGAATGATAGAATGAAAACATTTCTGGAGGTATTTCCAGATTTACATATTGCGGAAAATGTGCGGGGACTGCTTGAAATGGTCGGGATCGAGAAGATCTCGACGAACCGTGACCGGAGCGTGATCCGCGTCTACATCGACAGCCCGCGCCTGATGCACAAGCAGAGTATCTACGATCTGGAAAAAGGCATCAAGGAGCAGTTGTTTCCGGGCAAACGGGTAACGATCAAGATTTTGGAGAAATACCATCTGTCCAGCCAGTATACGCCGGAAAAACTCATGAATGTGTACCGGGACAGTATTTTGATGGAGCTGAAAAATTACAGTATCCTTCTTTATAATATGTTCCGTAAGGCGGAGATGGATTTTGAAGAAGAAGGATACCTGAAGCTGTCGCTGGAGGACACGATGATCGTGCGCGATAAGGCACCGGAACTGGTGCGGATTCTGGAGAAAATCTTCACCGAGCGCTGCAATGTGCCGATGGTTGTGAAGACTTCCTACCGTCCGGTTGAGAAGAAGAATACTGAGCCGGAGATCATCTACATGAAGCCGCAGGCGGCAGGCGGAAGCGGCGCGGCTGCCGGAGCAGCAGGTGCCAATGAGGCGTATATGGAACCGTCGGGGGCAGAACCTGCCTCTGGCGGTGTCGATCTGCCATTTGACGAGGGAAAGACTGTTTTAAAACCGGTTGGTAAGCTGAAAGCCGGGGGGAATCCGGCAGGAGGCAGAAACCAGGCAGGCAGCGCAAATGCTGGATCTGGCAAGGGCGGCGAGTACCGCCGTTCGGGCTATATGAAGAAATCCGACAATCCGGATGTGCTGTTTGGGCGCGATTTCGATGAGGAGGCGAGCCCGATCGAGGAGCTGGAAGGCGAGGTTGGGCAGGTTGTCATCCGCGGAAAGATCCTGACCTGCGAGCTAAGGGAGCTCCGCAGCGGAAACACGCTTTTTTTATTTTCGGTGACCGACTTTACCGACACGATCGGCGTCAAGATCTTTGCACGGGAAGATACGCTGGATGATTTGAAGACAGCGACCAAGGCGGGACAGTTTGTCCGCATTAAGGGTGTTGCCAATATTGATAAATTTGACGGCGAGCTGACGATCGGTTCGGTTTCCGGCATCAAGAAATGCGAAGATTTCACCAGCAAGCGGATGGACAACAGTCCGGTCAAGCGCGTGGAACTTCACTGCCACACGAAGATGAGCGATATGGATGGTGTTTCCGAGGTCAAGGATATCATCAAGCGCGCCAAACAATGGGGCATGGATGCGATCGCTGTTACCGATCACGGTTGTGTGCAGGCGTTTCCGGATGCGAACCATGCGGTCGATAAGGGCGAAAACTTCAAGATCCTCTATGGCGTTGAGGGCTATCTCGTCGATGATATGAAGGAACTGGCGGAGAATGAGAAAGGGCAGACTTTAGACCACACCTGCGTTGTATTCGATATCGAGACGACCGGCTTCAGCCCGATCAAGAACCATATCATTGAGATCGGTGCGGTGCGCGTGACGGATGGAAAGATAGTGGACAAATTCAGCACATTTGTCAATCCGGAAGTGCCAATCCCCTATGACATTGAACAGCTGACAAGCATCAACGACGGCATGGTAATCAGCGCGCCGACGATCGAAGAGGTTCTGCCGGAATTTCTGGCATTCTGCGAGGGGGCGGTCATGGTCGCGCACAACGCGTCGTTTGATATCAGTTTCATCAAAGAAAATGCGAGACGGCAGGGACTCACATTCCAGCCGACGGTTCTCGATACGGTTTCGCTGGCGCGTGTTCTGCTGCCGAACCTGAACCGCTTCAAGCTCGACACGGTAGCGAAAGAGCTTAAAATTTCCCTCGAAAACCATCACCGGGCGGTCGATGATGCGGGGGCGACGGCAGAGATTTTTGTCAAGTTTATCGAGATGTTAAAGGCTCGTGATATCGAAAATCTGACGCAGCTCAACGAACTCAGCAAAATGACGCCGGAAATGATCCGGAAGATGCCGACCTACCATATTATTATTCTGGCGAAGAATGATGTCGGGCGAATCAACCTGTACCGGCTGATTTCCCAGTCAAACCTGACGTATTTTGCAAAACGTCCGCGGATTCCGAAGAGTCTGCTGGCGAGCCACCGCGAGGGGCTGATTCTTGGATCGGCGTGCGAGGCGGGCGAGCTGTTTCAGGCGATCCTGCGCGGGGTTCCGGAGGAGGAACTGGGAAAAATAGCGAATTTCTACGATTATCTGGAAGTGCAGCCGCTTGGAAACAACGCATTTATGCTGCGGGATGAGAAAAGTTCGGTCAACACCTGGGAGGATCTGCAGGATCTGAACCGCAAAGTGATTGAACTTGGCGAACAGTGGAACAAGCTGGTCTGCGCGACCTGCGACGTACATTTTCTCGATCCGGAGGATGAGGTCTACCGCCGTATCATCATGGCGAGCAAGGGCTTTAAGGATGCAGACGATCAGGCACCACTGTATCTGCGGACCACCGAGGAAATGCTGGGGGAATTTGAATATTTAGGCAGCGATAAGGCGGAGGAGATCGTTATCACAAACACGCGCAAGATTGCGGCGATGTGCGAGCGCATTTCCCCGGTACGCCCGGACAAGTGTCCGCCGGTTATTCCGAATTCGGATGATACGCTGCGTACCATCTGCTACAACCACGCGCATGATATGTACGGCGATAAGCTGCCGAAGGTGGTAGTCGATCGGTTGGAGCGTGAACTTCACTCGATCATTTCCAATGGATTCGCCGTTATGTATATCATCGCGCAGAAGCTGGTTTGGAAGTCGAATGAGGATGGATATCTGGTTGGTTCGCGAGGATCCGTTGGTTCCTCGCTGGCGGCGACGATGTCTGGTATCACGGAGGTAAATCCGCTGAGCCCGCATTATTACTGCCCGAACTGCCATTATTACGATTTTGATTCCGAAGACGTAAAGAAGTTTTCGGGTATGGCGGGCTGTGATATGCCGGATAAGATATGTCCAAAGTGCGGAAAACCGCTGAAAAAAGACGGGTTCGACATCCCGTTTGAGACGTTCCTGGGATTCAAGGGCGATAAGGAGCCGGATATCGACTTAAACTTCTCCGGCGAGTACCAGAGCCGGGCGCACAGCTATACGGAGGTCATCTTCGGAAAAGGACAGACCTTCCGTGCGGGGACGATCGGTACGCTGGCGGATAAGACAGCGTATGGTTTTGTGGCGCATTATTATGAGGATAAAGGAATCCGTAAGCGCCGGTGCGAGATTGAGCGCATCGTGTCCGGCTGCGTCGGCGTGCGGCGTACCACCGGACAGCATCCGGGCGGTATCATCGTACTGCCCCTCGGAGAGGAGATTGACACGTTTACACCGGTGCAGCACCCGGCGGACGATATGACGACACGTACCGTCACGACGCATTTCGATTACCACTCGATCGACCACAACTTGTTGAAACTCGATATTCTCGGACACGATGATCCGACCATGATTCGTATGCTGCAGGATTTGACGGGACTCGACCCGGTTAAGGATATTCCACTGGATTCGAAGGAGGTCATGAGTCTCTTCCAGAACACGGAGGCGCTCGGTGTCACTCCGGAGGATCTCGGCGGCTGTAAGCTCGGGGCGCTTGGCATTCCGGAGTTTGGTACAGACTTCGCGATGCAGATGTTGATCGATGCCAAACCGAAATATTTTTCGGATTTGGTGCGGATTTCCGGTCTGTCCCACGGTACGGATGTATGGTTAGGAAACGCGAAAGACCTTATCCTGAGCGGACAGGCGACGATTCAGACGGCGATCTGTTGTCGAGACGATATTATGATTTATCTGATTCAGAAAGGACTCGAAGAGGGACTCTCCTTCACTATCATGGAGTCTGTCCGAAAAGGAAAAGGACTGAAACCGGAGTGGATTGAAGAGATGAAAGCTCACGATGTGCCGCAGTGGTATATCGATTCCTGCCTGAAAATCAAGTATATGTTCCCGAAGGCGCACGCGGCGGCTTACGTTATGATGGCGTGGCGTGTGGCGTACTGTAAGGTATTTTACCCGCTGGCGTACTATGCGGCATATTTCAGCATCCGTGCGAGTGGATTTACCTACAAGCTGATGTGCCAGGGGCGCGATAAGCTGGAGTATCATCTGGCGGAATACAAGAGCCGGTCGGATTCTCTTTCCAAGAAAGAGCAGGACACGCTGCGCGATATGCGTATCGTACAGGAAATGTACGCGCGCGGATTTGAGTTCATGCCGATCGATATTTACCGGGCAAAAGCCCGCAATTTCCAGATCATAGACGGAAAGCTGATGCCGTCGTTAAGCAGTATCGACGGACTCGGAGAGAAAGCGGCAGACGCGATTGTTTTTGCGGCGGAGGACGGAAAGTTCTTGTCGAAAGAGGACTTTATCAACCGTACCAAGGTTACGAAGACGGTGTGTGATCTGATGGCAGAGCTGGGAATTCTGACGGGGCTGCCGGAGAGCAATCAGCTTTCGCTGTTTGATATGGTGATGTAAAAGAGCCGTACTAAAAAATGGGCTCAATTACTATATAATTATTTAAAAATAAACATATGAAGGAGAAGAAAAATGAAACGTTCAATGGAAACAACGTGCATCCAGGGCGGATGGCAGCCGAAAAATGGAGAGCCGAGAATTCTGCCGATCTACCAGAGCACGACTTTTAAGTATTCAACCAGTGAGCAGATGGGAAGACTCTTCGATCTGGAGGAAAACGGATATTTTTATACCCGTCTGGCAAACCCGACCAATGATGCAGTCGCAGATAAGATCCGTGAGCTGGAGGGCGGCGCGGCAGCAATGCTGACATCCTCCGGACAGGCGGCAAACTTTTATGCGGTATTTAATATCTGTGGCGCGGGCGATCATCTGGTCTGCTCGGCAACCGTATACGGCGGCACATCGAACCTGTTTGTCGTTACGATGAAAAAAATGGGCGTCGATGTTACGTTAGTTGACCCGGATGCGCCGGAAGAGGAGATCGAGAAGGCGATCCGCCCGAACACAAAGTGTATCTTCGGTGAGTCGATCGCAAACCCGGCTCTGGTAGTGCTGGATCTGGAAAAATTTGCCCGGATTGCACACAGAAATGGTATTCCATTTATTGTAGATAATACGTTTGCAACTCCGATCAACTGCCGTCCGTTCGAGTGGGGCGCAGATATTGTAACGCATTCTACTACAAAATATATGGATGGACATGCGATGACCGTCGGTGGCTGCATCGTGGACAGTGGCAATTTTGACTGGGAAGCACATGCAGACAAATTCCCGGGTCTGACGACGCCGGATGAGTCTTACCACGGCATTATTTACACGAAGAAATTCGGTAAGGCGGCTTATATCACCAAGGCAACCGCACAGGTAATGCGTGATCTCGGTTCCATCCCGTCCCCGCAGAATTCCTTCTTATTGAATATCGGTCTGGAGACGCTGCATCTGCGTATGCCGCGCCATTGTGAGAATGCACAGAAGGTAGCAGAGTATTTACAGAGCCGTGAAGATGTGGCTTGGATCAATTATCCGGGACTTGAAAATGATAAATACCATGCACTGGCGCAGAAATATATGCCGAACGGTACATGCGGCGTTATTTCTTTCGGCTTAAAGGGCGGTCGTCAGGCAGCTGGCGAGTTCATGGATAAGCTGAAACTGGCAGCCATCGTAACCCATGTTGCCGATGCGAGAACCTGCGTTCTGCATCCGGCAAGCCATACTCACCGTCAGCTCTCCGATGAGCAGCTCAGGGAGGCAGGCGTTGATCCAAGCCTGATCCGTTTGAGTGTCGGAATTGAGAATGTGGATGATATCATCGAGGATATCCGTCAGGCGCTGGAGGACTAAAATGCCAGGAATGGCGATATAACAGCTTTATGCCGGGTATCCGTGAGATGTTTCAATGCGGTTGTTAAAATGAGCGCTTACAACGACAGGTCAGTCGGGATGACACATAAATCTGTGTCAGTCTCCGGCTGACCTCTTGTTTTATTTGCAAAAATCTGCCATACTATGAGAGATGGCACTGTAGTTTTCAATGATACGGCAGGTGTCTGATGAATGAGGCAGAGAAATGGACTGGTAGAAAATGGAGAAAATACTTAAAAAATTGAAAAAACTGCTGCGTCTGATTTTCGGGCGTACCACGCTGGGAACGCTGTTTCTGCTGATACAGATTCTTGTGCTCTTTGCCGGGTTTAACTGGTTTAGAGAGTACCTGATCTATATGTACGGCGGATCTGCGATGCTCAGTGCGCTGGTTTTGATCTATATTATCAGCGATGAGGGAAACAGCACGATCAAGCTGTCCTGGGTAGTGCCGATATTGATATTTCCGGTGTTTGGAACGCTGTTTTATCTGTTTTTGACGCTGCAGCCGGGCACGCGCCGCATTAACCGGCGGATCGAGGAGGTTGGGACAAAACTGCGTCCGTACCTTTTACAGGATCCGGAGGTGCTGGCACACTATGAGAGCATCAGCGCCAGCGGCGGCAATCTCGTCCGCTATATGAACCAGTACGGACGTTTCCCGGCGTATGAAAATACGGGGGTACGCTATTTCCCACTGGGAGATGATATGTTTCCAGTATTATTGGAAGAACTCAAAAAAGCGGAACATTTTATATTTATGGAATATTTTATCGTAGAACACGGAGTGATGTGGGATGCGATTTTACAGGTGTTAGAGACGAAGGTCGCCGAGGGCGTGGAAGTCCGGTTTATGTATGACGGCATGGGAAATCTCTTCACGTTGCCGCACGGCTATGAGAAAGCGATGCAGGAGAAAGGTATCCAGTGCAAGATTTTTGCGCCGGTGCGTCCGGCTCTCTCGAGTTACCAGAATAACCGCGATCACCGGAAAATCTGTGTGATCGATGGTCATACCGCGTTTACCGGGGGCGTGAACCTGGCAGATGAATATATTAACCAGCGGGTGCGCTTCGGACACTGGAAGGACACGGCGGTCATGCTCAAGGGAAAAGCTGTAGACAGTTTTACAATGATGTTTTTGCAGCTCTGGGATGTGACGGAACGGGATGCGGAAGAATATCGCCGTTTTCTGTGTCCGGAGACATTTCATATGCCGGAGGGCATGGACTATGGCGGCTTTGTGATGCCATATGCGGACAGCCCGCTCGACGGGGAAAATGTCGGCGAGTCGGTGTACCTCGATATTTTAGGGCGTTCACGCCGGTATGTGCACATCACGACTCCGTATCTGATTCTCGACGATACGACGCTGGCGGCGCTCAAGTTTGCGGCAAAGCGCGGCGTGGAGGTCATTATTATCATGCCGCATATACCGGATAAGTTATATGCGTACCTGCTGGCGCGCAGCTACTACGCGGAGCTTCTGCGGGCTGGTGTTCAGATCTATGAATACACGCCGGGCTTTATCCATGCGAAGATGTTTACGAGCGACGATGAGAAGGCGGTGGTCGGAACGATCAACCTTGATTTCAGAAGCCTGTATCTGCATTTTGAGTGCGCGTCCTATTTCTTCCGCAATGCGGTTGTGATGGATGTGGAAGAAGATTTCCAGAAAACACTTGCAAAGAGCGAGCGGATTACTCTGGAAAACTGTCGGAAGTATCCGTTTATCCGGCGGTTTGCGGGGAAGGCACTGCGGATTCTGGCGCCGCTTATGTAGAACTTCAAAACGAGAGATATGGCATATTTATGTTTTCTTGAATGAAAAACAAGGATAAATAAGCAAAAAATGTGAGAGCAAATGACGAACAGGGAGAGATAAACGTATGGAATGGCACGATGGAAGACACCGCTGCCGCTGGGCGAATCCAAAGAATGAATTGTATATCCGTTACCACGACGAGGAGTGGGGAAAGCTGGTTCGGGATGATGCGAAGCTCTTTGAGATGCTGATCCTTGAATGCTTTCAGGCAGGGCTTTCGTGGGAGTGCATCCTCAATAAGCGGGAGGCGTTCCGCGCCGCGTTCGATGAATTTGACCTGGACAAGGTGTGCGGTTACGACGAGGCGAAGGAGGAAGCACTCCGGACCGCCCCGGGAATTGTACATAACCGGCTGAAAATTCATGCCGCTGTCACGAATGCACGGATATTCCGGGAAATTCAGAATGAATATGGGAGTTTTGACGCGTATCTGACTCACTGGACAGGAGACGCGGTGATTCATGAGACAGGCAAAGTCAGTTCGCCGCTCTCAGATGCAGTGTCGGCAGATCTCAAAAAGCGTGGGATGAAGTTTGCCGGGACGGTGATTATTTATTCGTATCTGCAGGCGGTCGGGCGGATTGAGTCGCATGAGGATGGATGCTTTCTGGGATATAAGATGTAAAATAACAAGATGGCAGGTGCAGGAAAAAGGGCGTACCAGAAACATATCGCAAGCGACCGCGCTTGGCGCGAGAATGTGCCAAGGCACATTCTTTTTCACGGGAGGACGGAGCGATGGATTCCGAGAATGCGAATAAGAGTAAGAGGAAAAAGACTTCAAACATAATACAGATCTGCATCGGCGTGCTGGCGGTTGTGCTGGCGGCACTGATTATCGTGATGATGGGAATTGTCTCCAGTATTCAGGGAACGGCGCGTGTGGTCAATTATGCGGGACTGGTGCGCGGAAAGACACAGCGTATCATTAAATTGGAAATTTCCGGTCAGCCGGAGGATGGTATGATTCAGGATATTGAGGCCTTCGTCGATGGTCTGCGGAATGGCAATGGCGAACTGGGGCTGGTGCGCCTTGATGACGGGGCGTTTCAGAGTAAGATGCAGGAGTTGGAGGAGTACTTTGCCGCGCTTCACTATGAAATCCTGCGTGTCCGGGAAGTCGGCTATGAGAATACAGAGATCATTGATAAGAGCGAGCGGTTCTTTGAAATCTGTGATGAGGCGACGGGACTGGCGGAGGCGTATTCCCAGAGGAAGGCATCCTCGCTGACGGTAATTGAAAAATATATCACGATTGATATTATTGTTCTGATGCTTCTGATTGGATATGAATTTATCAAGGCGGTGCGCTTTGCGGCGATGAACCGCGCGCTGCAGAAAAAGGTGTATTTGGACAAGGCGACCGGACTTCCCAATAAGAATAAATGCGAAGAATTGCTGGACGATCCGGAACCGGCGGCAGAGAATGTGGGAGTATGCAGTTTTGACCTGAATAATCTCCGCCGAATCAACAACAGCATGGGGCATGAGGCGGGGGATGCCTACATCAGGCGGTTCGCCGTCTGCCTGCGCGCGTCCATGCCTGCGGAACAGTTCGTAGGGCGGGACGGCGGCGATGAATTTATTGCCGTTACGCATGGTCTGGATGAGGAGGCCATGCGGGAATGCCTCACCCATGTGCGGGAGGCGATGACAGAGGAGTCAAAGGGACATCCGGATATGCCGCTCAGCTATGCGGCCGGGTATGCACTTGCCAGTGATTTTCCGGGCAGCACGATGCGGGAGCTTTTCAGTTTTGCCGATAAAAATATGTATATCAACAAAAACCATGTAAAGCGCGAGGAAGCGGCAGCGGAAAAACGGCTGGATTTCCACCTGCTCAAGCTTTTAAACCGGTACGGGAGAAACTTTTCGGATTGTCTCTACTGCGACGCGCACATGGATACCTACCGGGCACTCCGTGCCAGTGCTGATTTCTTTCTGGCGTCAGACGGAAGCTATTCCGGTGCGGCGGAGCAGATAGCAGCGGAACGGGTGGCTCGTGCTGACCGCGCCAACATCCGCCAGAGCCTGCAGGTTTCAGAGCTTTCCGGGAAGCTGCAGGCGGAGGGAGATCTACTCGAATTGCAGTATGACACGAACGGTCAGGGACTCTACAGCCGCCTGACGCTGATCCCGGTAGATTGGGATGAGGAAGGAAAGCTGCATCATTTCCTGCTGGCATTTGAGACGATCCGGAAAAGTTCAGAAGGGCGGGCAGATGCGAAGGAACAGCTGACGCTTTATTATGAACAGCTCAAACAGTCGATTCTGGAAAATGACAGCTATGTGGATGCACTCCTGGATCTGTCGGATATGATATATACAGTTAATTTGACAAAGGATATTCTGGAGAAGAGTGTTGTCCTGAATGGAAAAGACGAGGAATGCCGGGAGCTATTTATGGACTATCCGTTGCCGTGTTCTTACCGTGATTATTGCAGTGAATATATGAAGATGGTCACCCAGGAGACCTTGGGAAGCTATCGTCTGGCAGATGATCCGGCTAAGCTGTTGAAGCGGTTTGAGGCAGGGGAGAAACATATTTCCGTGGAATACTGTATCCAGGAGGAAGATGGAACGATCTGCTGGGTACAGAAAACAGTTCTGATGACGCAGACGATCGTGTTTGATACGGAGCTTTCTTGTGAGATGCCGGTGGTTCATGCGATCATTCTTCTGCAGGATACGTCGCAGATGCACGCGCGGGATGAACAGGAGCACGCGCGCCTGCAGGCGGCATTTGATGAAATGCGGACGGCAAACCGGGCGAAAACAGATTTCTTAAGCCGCATGAGTCACGATATCCGGACACCGCTCAATGGCATTATCGGGCTTTTAAAAATCGATGAGGCACATTTTGATGATAAGGAGATGGTGATGGAAAATCACCGGAAAATGCAGGTGGCGGCGGGGCATCTGCTGTCCCTCATCAATGATGTGCTGCAGATGAGCAAGCTGGAAGAGGGAAAGATCATTCTGGCACATGATTATATTTCATTGGCAGAGATGACGCGCGATATCGTGAGCATCATCATCGAGCGCGCGGTAGATGCGGGCATTCAATGGGAGTATGATAAAAGAAAAGCGGAGATTCCGTATCCGTATATTTATGGCAGCCAGCTCCATCTGCGCCAGATTTTCCTGAATATTTATGGAAACTGCATCAAATATAATCGTCCGGGCGGAAAAATCAGTACCAGGGTGGAGGCGCAGGATGTACGGGACGGCTGGTGCGTCTATAGGTGGACGATCTCGGACACGGGAGTTGGCATGAGCCAGGAATTTCTGGATCACATCTTTGACCCGTTTGCACAGGAGAAAAATGATGCGCGTAGTGTTTACCAGGGAACTGGGCTTGGCATGACGATCGTCAAAGGGCTGATTGAACAGATGCACGGAAACATCGAAGTGACGAGTGAGGTCGGCATTGGAACGACGTTTGTGGTGGAAATTCCATTTGAGATTGCACCGCCGCCGGAGGAGTTCCCGGTTAAAGAAGCAGCGCCGTCAGGAGATATTCACGGTTTGAAGCTGCTTTTGGCGGAGGACAATGAGTTGAATGCAGACATCGCGGAAACACTTCTGACCGATGCGGGTGCCCATGTCACGATTGTGAAGAACGGGAAGAAGGCAGTAGACTGCTTTGAGGCGGCACCTCCGGGGACGTTCGATGCGATTCTCATGGATGTGATGATGCCGGTGATGGATGGTCTGGCTGCGACACGCGCGATCCGGGCGATTCCACGGGCGGATGCAAGGCAGATTCCGATTCTTGCCATGACGGCAAATGCCTTTGAAGAGGATGCCAGGCAGTGCTTGGCAGCTGGGATGAATGTGCATCTGGCAAAACCACTGCAGATGGATAAGGTGCTGGCGGCGCTCATGGAGTGCTGCGGCAAAAAGAGGGATCTATAAAGTTTGGAAAGGGCGAAAAGGAACGCAGGCGGTACAGGTATGAAAGCAATCTCTATTTACACGATTACCCGAAATCAGAATACGGAATACCTTCAAAAGCTGGAACGACAGCTTTCGGGGCGGGATGTATTTCTGAAAATACGGGAATGGGAGCTGGACAGCATGAAAGCGCTTGTTTCGGAGTTGGAGAGACATATGCAGGCGGTGTACGCACTGCGTTTTTTCTATTCGTTTCAGATTCCGAGACTGGGGAAAGAGTTTGATCTGCTTCAGATCAAGGAAGAACAAATTTTAAACCTTGAATTAAAGAGCGGACAGGTGTCGGATGAGGCGATCCGCAAGCAGCTCATACAAAACCGGTATTATCTGGCGGCGCTGGGAAAGCCGATTCGTTCGTACACTTATATTAGCAGCCAGAACCGTCTGGTGCGTCTGACGAATCATGACCGCATTGTGGAGGCGGACTGGGAACAGCTCTGCCGGGATTTGCAACAGGAGAGTGCTGATTATCCAGGCGATATCGAAGACCTGTTTCAGGCGGAGCTGTACCTGATTTCGCCGCTCACAGAGCCGGGACGGTTCTTAAAGAAAGAATATTTCCTGACATACCAGCAGAGGGATATTGAACGCCAGATTTTAAAGAAAATCCGGGCAGACCGGACGGGATATTTCTGGTTTACCGGGCTTCCGGGGACGGGAAAAACGCTGCTTTTATATGATATTGCGATGAAACTCTCCGGGCGGCAGCGGGTGTGCATGATCCACTGCGGTGAAGCGGGAAAAGAGTGGAAGGTGCTGCACGAGCGGCTGCGGCGGGTGGAGTACCTGGCGGAGGATAGTGTTCAAACGGGAGCGGAAATCAGGTTTGAAGCATACAGCGCGATCTTAGTAGATGAGGCACACCTTCTGTCGCCCAATACATTGGAAATTTTGCTGGAGATCGGCAAAACGCGTCCGGTTATTTTTTCCAGTAACTGTGAGGATATGATTTCGCCGGAAGAATTGGATCTGGGTGCAATAAAGCTCTTGGGGGAGCAGCCGGGAATCCAGACATTCCACCTGACGAATCGGATCCGTGCGAATGCAGAACTTTCCTATTTTATACAAAATATGATGCACCTGCCGCACGGACGCGGAATGCGGCACTATCCCCATGTCGCGGTGGTTTATGCCAACGATGAGTCAGAAGCAGCTAATTTGCTGAATGATTACATCCGTCAGGGATATGAGTGCCAGGAATCCGATTGGCAGGAAAAACTGGAAAAGCAATCCGATTCTGCCGTAGAAATACAATCTCGCCATACGCGAGAAGTCGATCGCATGGTGCATCGGCTGGATGGGCGATATTATTATGATGAAATGGGATATCTGCGCTCGACAGAGCGCGATGTGAGACCTCTTTTTTATCAGCTCAGCGAGGCAAAAGAAGAACTGGCGCTGGTGGTGATGGGAAATGAGAAGCTGTATGGAACGCTGCTGAACTTGTTTTAAGGTGTTTTGAAGGAAAAGTTTTATATAAAATGTTGGAATGTGCTCAAAAAGCATATTTCCAACATTTTTTGTCGTTCATTATGCTAAGGACAAGAAAAAAGCCTCAGGCAGACACCTGAGGCCAGTTAAACTCGATTTAGGCTCTTTCAACTAAACCGGATCTTAAGCAAGAAGTACATACATACATCTTCTGAGCTCCGCCATTAGTTTTAACCTTAACAGACTTAACGTTAGCTTTCCACATTTTGTTAGATCTTCTATGTGAATGACTCACTGCATTACCAAAATGAGCAGCTTTCTCGCAGATTGCACACTTAGCCATCGTAGCACCTCCTTAACCGATCATTGGACTTCCTATTAAAATCCATAACAAAGGTATAATAGCAGAAAATAGGAAAATATGCAAGTGAAAAACCAAAAAAAATAAAAAAAGTTTTCGACAGATGTCTATTTTCTATTTCCTTTTTAACGTGGGTGGTGTATAATATACGCGTAAGCCATGAGTCATGCGGATAAAAAAGGCTGAAAAACGGTGTTGTGCTTGCACATAAGCCGTATTTCAGACATTTTTATCCATAGGGCGAAGCCCGTGAGCGAGATGGAGCGAAGCGGAATCGAGCTGCATGACGGGGTAGAGAGACGCATATATTTCATCCCACGCGCCGACACAGGAGCCGTTCCGGCTCCGCATGTCCAGCCCGTAAAAAATCATGGCATAAAATTCGAATCAAACAAAAACAAGTAAAGAAACGGAGGCTGTCAATATGAAAGGACGCATCGACAATAAAATGGGTTCGATCCAGATCGATCCGGAAGTAATTGCAATGTACGCCGGAACGACAGCAGTAGAATGCTTCGGTATCGTTGGCATGGCGGCTGTCAGTATGAAAGATGGTCTGGTAAGACTGCTTAAAAGAGAAAGCCTGACACACGGCATCAACGTAGCCATCAAGGACAATGCACTCAGCATCGATTTCCACGTAATCGTGGCATACGGGGTCAGCATCTCTACCGTTGCGGACAACCTGATCGAGAGTGTAAAATATAAAGTAGAAGAGTTTACTGGCATGAAGGTTGAGAAAATCAGCATTTATGTTGAAGGCGTAAGAGTGATAGATTAAGGAGGAACAAACCCTGTGGGCATGAATTATATAGATGCCGGGATGTTAAAGAATGCATTTCTGGCTGGAGCAAAGGGCCTGGAGGCCAACAAGGAATGGATCAATGAGCTGAACGTATTTCCTGTTCCAGATGGAGATACCGGTACGAACATGACGATGACGATTCTGTCAGCCGCCAGAGAAGTGGCAGCCGTTGAAAATCCGACGATGGAGGCGCTGGCGAGAGCGATTTCCTCCGGTTCCCTGCGTGGCGCACGAGGCAATTCCGGCGTTATCCTTTCACAGCTCTTCCGCGGATTTACGAAAGAGATTAAGACGGTAGATGTCATTACGACGAGTGTTCTCTCAGACGCATTTAACCGTGCGACGGAGACAGCTTATAAGGCAGTTATGAAGCCGAAGGAAGGTACGATTCTGACGGTTGCCAAGGGAATGGCGGATAAAGCGGCAGAACTGGCACCGCAGACCGAGGACGTACTTGAATTTTCAGAGAAAGTATTGGAGTACGGCGAATATGTTTTAAGCCAGACACCGGAGATGCTTCCGGTTCTGAAAGAGGCAGGTGTAGTGGATTCTGGCGGACAGGGTCTGATTCAGGTTATCAAGGGCTGTATTGAGGGCTTAAAAGGAAAAGTCGTGGATATCGACGCGGCAGTTACTCCGTCTGTATCGGGAAATAGAGCGGCAAAAACAGCAACAGGCGCCGGAAGCACGCAGGCAGCGGATATCCGTTTTGGTTATTGTACGGAATTTATTATCAATGCAGAAAAACCGGCGGATGAGACGACAGAGCAGGAACTGAAAGATTATCTGAGCACGATCGGCGACTCCCTGGTAGTTGTGGCAGATGATGATATTGTCAAGATTCACGTTCATACAAACGATCCAGGTCTGGCGATTCAGAAAGCACTGACCTACGGTTCCCTGTCCCGCATCAAGATTGACAATATGCGTGAGGAACATCAGGAGAAACTGATCAAAGATTCCGAACGTCTGGCGGCACAGCAGAAGGCAGAAGAGGAAGCCAAAGAGAAGAAGGAAGAACCACGCAAGAAATATGGATTTATCGCCGTATCGGTCGGAGAAGGTCTTTCTGAGATTTTCAAGGGCATCGGCGCTGACTATATCATCGAGGGCGGACAAACGATGAATCCGAGTACGGAGGATATGCTGGAAGCAATCGAAAAAGTCCATGCCGAGACAGTTTACATTCTGCCGAACAATAAAAATATTATTCTGGCGGCAGAGCAGGCAAAGAGCTTGTCAGAAGATACCAAGGTATATGTAGTTCCGTCCAAGACGGTTCCGCAGGGTATCACGGCGCTGATTAATTTTGCTCCGGATCTGACGGCGGAAGAAAATATGGAACAGATGACCGAGGAGATGAGCCACGTTAAGACCGGTCAGATTACCTACGCAGTCCGCAATACATCGATCGATGGTATGGAGATCGCAGAGGGCGATATCATGGGGATCGGCGACAGCGGCATGCTGGCAGTTGGCAAGAATATCGAGGAGACCGCGATGGAGTCACTTCGTAAGATGGTAGATGATGAGTCTGAGCTTGTGACGATCTATTATGGTGAGGATGTCACGGAAGAGGACGCAGAGGCATTCTGTGAGAAAGCCCGCAAAGAATTTACATCCTGCGAATTTGAATGCCAGAATGGCGGGCAGCCGATTTACTATTATATGATTTCGGTAGAGTAGATTTAGGTCGTTTAAAGTGATTGAAATGCGTTAAATGAATCTGCACTATTGGCTGAGAAAATGCAGATAACGAGAAAATGAATTTTCTATGTGATAGCGCAGATAAAACATTTGACGTATAAAACAAAATAATTCATAAGTATGAAATGAGGCAGGTCAGGGGAGAGATCCCTGCGTCCTGCCTCTCTTTCATTCCAATGTATTCCCGGATTTTTTGTCCGGTAACTGTCCGCGTGGCTGATTTTCCGGAGAATATTCTGAAAAGCAGGAGGAGATAAATGGAACAGCAGAATATAACCGCTGTCAAGGGCATCGGTGAAAAGACGGCAAAGCTATTTCAAAAAATAGGCGTGGAAACGGTGGAAGAACTGCTCCATTATTATCCGCGTGCTTATGATGAGTTTAAGGAACCGCAGCCGATCGCGGAACTGAAGGAAGATACGATCGCGGCAGTCAGCGGAATCCTGGCAAAAACGGCGGATGTGGTGCGGTATGGAGCGCGCCTGCAGGTTACGACGGCTGGATTGCGGGATAGCGGAGGCACACTGGCGCTGGCATGGTACAATATGCCCTATCTGCGCGGGACGCTCAAGGCGGGGGAACGCTTTATTTTCCGTGGCCGTGTGGTAAAAAAACGGGGAAGACTTACGATGGAGCAGCCGGAGATCTACCGCCCGGAACAGTATGCGAAAGTCGTGTCGTCTATGCAGCCGGTTTACGGACAGACGAAGGGACTTGGCAATAAGACGATCGCAAAGGCAGTCACGGAAGCCCTCACGATGCGCCAGATGGAACGGGAATATCTGCCGGCTGGTCTGCGGGAAAAGTACGGATTGGCGGAAATCAACTATGCGCTGGAGCACATCCATTTTCCGGCAAACCGGGAAGAACTGATGTTTTCCCGGAAACGTCTTGTGTTTGATGAATTTTTCATATTCCTGATGTCAGTGCGCCTGCTCAAAGACAAAAAAGAAGATAAAAAGAGCGCATATCCATTTACGTTTTCTGGGGAAATGGCGTCGGTGGAAGAGCGCCTCCCATATGCTTTGACCGGGGCACAGAAAAAGGTAATCCGGGAGGTGTACGCCGATTTGTCCGGCGGGCATATCATGACCCGATTGATTCAGGGCGACGTTGGTTCGGGTAAGACGATTGTGGCGATTCTGGCGTTGCTGCAGGCGGCGGCAAATGGATATCAGGGGGCGCTGATGGTGCCGACGGAGGTACTGGCGCGCCAGCATTACGAGTCGATGACCGAATTGTTTGCGTCGCTGGGAATCACATATCGTCCGGTGCTTCTGACCGGTTCGATGACAGCGAAGGAAAAACGGCTTGCCAGAGAGTCGATTGAAAATCATGAGGCAGATATCGTGATTGGAACCCACGCGCTGATTCAGGAAAAAGTGGTGTACGACAATCTGGCATTGGTAATCACGGATGAACAGCACCGTTTTGGAGTGGCACAGCGGGAAATGCTGAGCAAAAAAGGCGGCGAGCCGCATGTGCTTGTCATGAGTGCGACGCCGATCCCGCGGACGCTGGCGATTATTTTATATGGGGATCTTGATATTTCCATCATCGATGAACTTCCGGCAAACCGGCAGCCGATCAAGAACTGTGTCGTGAACCGTGAATTTCGCCCGAATGCCTACCGTTTCATCGAAAATGAAGTCCGCGCCGGCCGTCAGGCATACGTCATCTGCCCGATGGTCGAGCCGAGCGAGATGCTGGAGGCAGAGAACGTCATCGATTATACCGAAGAGCTGCGCCGCGCCCTGTCCCCGTCGATCCGGGTGGAATATCTGCACGGAAAGATGAAGGGAAAAGAAAAAAATGCGATCATGGAAGCATTTGCGGCAAATGAGATTCATGTACTGGTATCCACCACGGTCATCGAGGTCGGAATCAATGTCCCGAATGCCACCGTTATGATGATCGAAAATGCCGAGCGTTTCGGTCTGGCGCAGCTCCATCAGCTCCGCGGCCGTGTCGGTCGAGGAAAAGACCAGTCCTACTGTATCATGGTCAACGCCTCCGGCGAAGAAGACGCCGGAAAGCGGCTGGATATTCTCAACAAGTCAAACGACGGCTTTTACATTGCCTCCGAAGACCTGAAACTGCGCGGCCCCGGCGACCTATTTGGCGTCCGCCAGAGCGGTGATCTCGAATTCCATTTAGCAGATATATTTGCAGATGCAGATATATTGAAGGCAGTTTCGGATGAAGTGAAGAAATTAATGGATAAAGATCCGCTGTTGGAGGCGGAGGAGAATCAGGAACTGAAACGGAAGATGAATGGGTATTTAGAGAGAGGATGGGAGAAGGTGAATTTGTGATAGCTGGGGGTCGCGGAAATCAGGCATCTATGATATGGTTAACATTTTTATGGATGATTTACTTGGAGAAGAGGAATATATTCGAGGAAAATCAGAAGTGAAAACACTTCGTTTGTCTGGAGAAAAGAGACAGCAACTCTTAGAAAATCTTCAGACGGTTGAGGTTGTAAATACCAATAGTGCTTTAAAATTATGGAATGTATACTTGAAATCAAGTGCTCCGCTATTAAAGGTTACATTTGATAGTACAACTGCAAAAGATGAGCGAGATGTTACGTTCTTAACACAGATGCATCCACTCGTAAAGCAGGCGGCAGCATACGAAAGTACAAAGTTCCCATGTGAGATTGCATTATCAGCAACATCTGAAGAGATGGCCCCGCAGATCCGCCTGCTGCAGAATGCGGATCAGGAAGTGGTGGATAAGCTCCGCTCGGATATTCTGAATACAATTCCGGCATGGAGAAACCAGATGGTTCTGGCGCTGGGGATTGAGCATACGACCAGGGCATTAAATGCGCAGAATGCATTGGATGAAATGACGAATGAACTGTTTAGAAAAAATGTGGAAACGCTGAAACAGGGGGCGATCGATGCGGCATTGGCGTCTGAGCGCAGCATTGTAGATGTGGAGACGCTGAAAAAGATCAATGAGGACATTATTACATCGATCAATGAAGTTGTAAAAATTCATGAAGAAGGTTCCCAGAAGCGCGTAGAGGCACAGGAAGAACTTGTCAAGATTGAGACAGAGTTAAAGGACGCGTTATTAAAAGCGGGTTCCAGGTAGGATGCTTATGAAGAAACATTTACGAATTACATGGAATGCTCCGGTTGTGCTGAGCATAGTGGCTGTGAGTTTTGCTGCCACGTTATTAAACTACCTCACGGGCGGAAGAAGCGGGATGCTTCTATTTATGACATACCATTCTTCCCTCCTGTCACCGATGACGTGGATCCGGATGTTTGCACATATATTTGGACATGCGGACTGGTCACATTTAATCGGTAATATGAGTTATCTGCTATTACTTGGACCGATGCTGGAAGAAAAATATTCATCGAGGGTTCTTCTGGAGGTTATCTTTGTGACAGCGTTTGTGACTGGACTGGCGAATTATATCCTTTTTCCGGCGACCGCATTGTGCGGTGCCAGTGGAGTTGTGTTTGCCTTTATACTATTATCTTCGTTTACAAATTTTCGCGAGGGTGAAATACCGGTTACGTTCATTCTGGTGGCGGTTCTGTTTATAGGGCAGCAGGTCTGGGATGGTATTACGATTCGGGACAATATTTCCCATATGACTCATATTATAGGGGGAATGATTGGCGGAATGATCGGGTATGGGTTGAATTGCAAATCGCGGGTTAAGTAGATTAATAATTTTTTGTTTCATAGGACGCAATTTCCTATGAAATCAGAAAAACTCCTGCATACACAGAATGAAGATTTATCTGTTTATGCAGGAGTTTTTTGAAATTTACAGCCGTTTATCAGCCGTCAATTCTCATTACATCTGTCCCTCGTTATACCGCTTAATCAGCTTCTGGATCTTCGCAGTCGGTGTCAGTGCGTTCTCCAGAGATACGTTATGGTTCAGGGAGTTGATGATTGCAGCGATAAACTTGCTCATATCAGCTTCTACATACCAGTCACGTTTAAGAAGTTCCGGCGTGTGGTAGTTTAAGTTGGTGGTTACGACGCAGTCGAGGTAACCTTTTGCGAAAAATTCGTCGAATTTCTCAAGTCCGTTGGTGAACAGACCGAAGGTAGCGCATACAACGACGCGTTTTGCCTTGCGCTCTTTGAGGGCGCGGCAGGTGTCCAGCATGCTCTCGCCGGAGGAGATCATGTCATCGATGATGAGAACGGTCTTTCCTTCAACGGAAGAACCTAAGAACTCATGGGCAACGATCGGGTTACGTCCATTGACAACACGGGAGTAATCGCGGCGTTTGTAGAACATACCCATGTCAACACCCAGGTTGTTTGCCAGATATACGGCGCGGGACATAGCGCCCTCGTCCGGGCTGATAACCATCAGGTTGTCCTTGTCGATCTTTAAGGTTTTGTCATGGTTCAGTAATGCCTTGATAAACTGGTAGGTCGGCATGAAATTATCAAAACCGCTTAACGGAATGGAGTTCTGTACACGCGGGTCATGTGCATCGAAAGTAATGATGTTGCTTACGCCCATCTGAATCAGTTCTTCGAGCATCATCGCGCAGTCAAGGGATTCACGACCGCTGCGCTTGTGCTGGCGTCCTTCATATAAGAACGGCATGATAACATTGACACGATGTGCGGTAGCAATGGATGCGCCGATGATACGTTTTAAATCCTGATAATGGTCGTCCGGGGACATATGATTGGTAAATCCGCTCATTTTGTAGGTCAGGCTGTAGTTGGTTACATCGACCATGGCGTAAATATCGGTACCACGGACAGACTCATTGACGATGCCTTTTGCTTCACCGCTTCCGAAACGCGGGCACGCGCAGTCAAGCATGTAGGAATCAGCATCATAGCCGCGGTACTGTAAATTTTCCTGACGCTTTTTCAGGACTTCAATATCGTTGCGGCGGAAATTGATAATGTGGGAGTTGACTTTCTCAGCCAGATCCCGGCAGCTCTCCAGTGCGGCAATTTTAAGCGGCGCAACCGGAAGCGTGTCATTAAACACGTAGTCATTCGACATGATTATACCTCCAAACAGTGTAGGTCCTTCGATGCATGCGGGCAGAGCGTACAAGTTTGTCTGCCATTTGCAGGACATAATACAACTATTTTATACCATTTTACGATAAGAAACGTCAATAGCAAATGAGAAAATTACAAAAAAAATCAAATATTTGGCTTGCTTTTGAAAAAGAATGTGCCTTAGCACATTCTCGCGCCGAGCGCGGTCGCTTGCGACATGTTTCTGCTTCGCGCGAGTGCGCATCCTCGCGGAGCGTTTTTTATTTCATAGGACGCATTTTCCTATGAAATAAAATCCACATCTGCGAATCAGAAGCACAACTTTACAAAAAAGCTGATTACTGTTAATATAATACTGGATTCTTAGGGTTTAAAAATATTTGAAATGAGGATTTTATAAATGAAAAAAGGTCATCTGATAAAATCGGTCGATCCGGGCTCGATTGCGGAGGAAATGGAGCTGGAGCCGGGGGACGTCCTTCTGACGATCGATGGAGATGAGATAGAGGATATTTTTGATTATGAATATAAGATAAACAGTGAGGAGATTACGCTGCTGGTCCGCAAGAAGAACGGCGAGGAGTGGGAACTGGATATCGTAAATGAGTATCAGGATCTGGGGATTACCTTTGAAAATGGTCTGATGAGCGATTATCGTTCCTGCAGGAATAAGTGCATCTTCTGTTTCATCGACCAGATGCCGCCGGGCATGCGTGAGACACTGTATTTTAAGGACGATGATTCCAGACTTTCGTTCCTGCAGGGCAACTATATCACGCTGACGAATATGAAGGATAAGGATATTGAGCGGATTATCCGGTTTAAGCTGGCGCCGATCAATATTTCAGTACAGACGACAAATCCGGAGCTGCGCTGCAAGATGCTTCATAACCGCTTTGCCGGTGAGGCACTCCAGAAAATCGACCGCCTGTATGAGGCGGATATCCCGATGAATGGTCAGATCGTTTTATGCCGGGGCGTCAATGACGGGGCGGAGTTAGACCGTTCGATCCGTGATCTGACGAAATACATTCCGGCGATGCAGAGTGTTTCGGTCGTGCCGGTCGGTCTCTCGAAGTACCGCGATGGTCTGTATCCGCTTGAGCCGTTTACACCGGAGCAGTTGGGCGATACCATTGATTTGATAGAGAAATGGCAGAAGAAGATCTATGCGGAACACGGTATTCACTTCATTCACGCCAGCGATGAGTTTTACATGGGCGCCGGGCGCCCGCTTCCGGAAGCGGATCGCTATGATGGCTATATCCAGCTGGAAAATGGGGTCGGCATGATTCGCCTGATGGAGGAGGAGATAGCCGAGGCGCTGGAGCAGCTGCATCCGGGAGAGGCTGGCGAGGTGTGCCCGGAGGAGATTTCGATTGCAACGGGACGGCTGGCTGCCCCGTATATTGAGCAGTATGTAGAGCGCGTGTGCCGCCAGTTCCCGGGGAAAAAGGTACATGTATATGCGATCCGCAATGACTTCTTTGGTGAGCGGATCACGGTGGCGGGGCTGATCACGGCAAAGGATCTGATTGCACAGTTAAAGGAACAGCCGCTTGGCAGCCGCCTGCTGCTTCCAAGCGCCATGTTCCGAAGCGGCGAGGAGACATTTCTGGATGATCTGACCCGCACGGATGTACAAAATGCTTTACAAGTTCCGGTGGATATTGTAAAATCAAGCGGACGTGATTTTGTGGAAGCAATTCTGGCTCCTGTGAAGGAGGAAAGCTCCAGGCATGGTGAGTATGAGCCGGATCCGGAGGAATTTGCCGCTCAGATGGATGATAACTGGCAGGAAGAAGATCTGGATGGCGTACAGGTGTACGCATATGAGCCGGAAGACCTGGATTAGGATGCCCCGGACGAAGTCGTTTGTTTTGAAGAGGAAGACTCAGATCTGGAGGATGAGAAAGAAATGTGATGGCTGGAAATATAGAGGAAAACGTGCTTTCGGACACACAGAAAGAAAGCGTCTGGATGTGAAATGCATCACAATGAATGAAACAAGTAACTGGACAATAAAAATAGCAGCTGTGGATTTACAAACCAGCTGCGGAGCATGAAAATAAATGGAGGCATAAATATGAAAAAGAAACCGGTGGTGGCGGTCGTTGGACGTCCAAACGTGGGAAAATCCACCCTTTTCAACGTCCTTGCGGGCGATATGATTTCGATTGTAAAAGATACTCCAGGTGTAACGCGTGACCGTATTTACGCGGACTGTACCTGGTTAGACCATGCTTTTACCCTGATCGATACTGGCGGTATCGAGCCGGATACGAAGGATATTATCCTGTCCCAGATGCGTGAGCAGGCGGAGATCGCGATCGCGACGGCGGATGTGATCCTGTTTATCGTAGATGTGCGTCAGGGCATGACCGATTCGGATTCCAAGGTGGCGGATATGCTGCGTAAATCGAGAAAACCGGTTGTTCTGGCGGTCAATAAAGTAGACAATCCGGCGAAATTTGGCAATGATGTCTATGAGTTCTACAACCTCGGTATCGGTGATCCGGTAGCGATCTCGGCAGCCTCCCGTCTGGGACTGGGCGATCTGCTGGATGAAGTTGTGGCACATTTCCCGGAGGGAAGCGGCGACGAGGAAGAGGATGACCGTCCGAGAGTGGCGATTGTCGGAAAACCAAACGTAGGTAAATCTTCTATTATAAATAAGCTTCTGGGTGAGAACCGCGTCATCGTATCGGATATCGCCGGTACGACCCGCGATGCAGTCGATACAGAGATTGTCCGCAACGGTACCGAGTATGTCTTTATCGATACGGCAGGTCTGCGCCGCAAGAGCAAGATCAAGGAGGAGCTGGAGCGCTACAGCATCATCCGTACCGTAACGGCGGTTGAGAGAGCTGATGTGGTTCTGATGGTCATCGACGCGAAAGAGGGAGTAACCGAGCAGGATGCAAAGATTGCCGGTATCGCACATGAGCGTGGAAAAGGTATTATCATCGTAGTAAATAAATGGGATGCGATCGATAAGACCGATAAGACTATTTATGAGTACACCAATAAGATTAAGACCGTTCTGTCCTTTATTCCGTATGCGGAGTTCGTGTTCGTATCCGCACTGACCGGACAGCGTATGAATAAGCTGTTTGAGATGATCGACATGGTGCGCGAAAATCAGACACTGCGTATTGCAACCGGCGTTCTCAATGAGATCCTGGCAGAGGCAGTGGCACTGCAGCAGCCGCCGTCTGACAAGGGCAAGCGTTTAAAGCTCTACTATATGACACAGGTAGCGGTCAAACCGCCGACATTCGTTGTGTTTGTCAATGATAAGGAACTGATGCATTTCTCATATACACGGTATCTCGAGAACAAGATCCGTGACGCATTCGGATTCAAGGGAACTTCCTTAAAATTCCTGATCCGCGAGAGAAAGGGGAAGGATCAATAATGGAACGTCTCATCTGTATTGTGATTGGCTATATCTTTGGTCTGATCCAGTCCGGCTATCTGTATGGAAAGGCGAATCATATGGATATCCGCCAGTACGGCAGCGGAAATGCCGGTTCTACGAACGTCCTGCGTGTGATGGGAAAGAAAGCGGGCGCGATCGTATTTTTAGGGGACTTTTTCAAGGCAGTGTTTGCAATGGCAGTCTGCCGTCTGCTGTTTAAGGAAAATGCGGACGTGGATCTTCTTGCATTGTATGCGGGTCTGGGAGTCACACTCGGTCACAATTTCCCGTTTTACCTGAAATTCAAGGGCGGCAAGGGAATTGCCTGCATGGCGGGCATCATGACAGCGATGGATCTGCGGATTACGCTGACCTGTTTCGTGATTTTCTCCGTGACGGTGTTCCTGACCCGCTATGTATCGCTTGGTTCGATTCTTGTGTCGATCACCTTTTTTGCAGAGCTTGTGATCTTTGAGAGCATGGGTTCCTACCGGGTAAGCACGCCGAACCGCATCCAGTTCTATGCACTGGGCGCGATTCTGATGTGCATGGCGATCTGGCGCCATCGGAGCAATATTGGGCGTCTGTTGTCCGGCACAGAAAACAAACTGGGCGCGAAGAAATCATGAGAGAAGTTTAACAACACTTTACATAGTTGCCATAAGGTAATTGTTCACAGGTGGGCACTTTTGGAACCGAAAGTGCCGTAAGAAAACGTGGTGGCAGCAGGAATTTGCCGTATTTAAATGCGAAGCCACGGCAAATTCCGTTACTGGGCACGTATGCATGAACAGTAACGTCATAAGTAGTGGGAATGTATAAAAATTTCCAAATAACATTGACCTGTAGAGAGAAGAAGAGAGAAAAGCAGGTCGGGAGGTATCAGGATGGCAGCAGTAGGAATTATCGGAGCCGGAACCTGGGGCACAGCCCTGGCGGTGCTTCTGAACAATAATGGGCAGGATGTGACAATCTGGTCCGCATTTGATACAGAGATCCAGGAAATGAGCCGCACCAGACGGCACAAAAATCTGCCGGAGGTTGTACTTCCGGATCCGATCCAGATGACAGCTGATCTGCGCACCGCGATGGCGGAGAAGGATATGCTGATTATGGCGGTTCCGTCCGTCTATGTCCGCAGTACGGCGGCGAAGATGAAGGAATACCTGCGTTACGGTCAGATTGTCGTGGATGTGGCGAAGGGAATCGAGGAGCAGAGTCTTATGACGATGTCGCAGGTCATCGAGGAGGAACTTCCGTTGGCGGAGGTAGCCGTCCTTTCCGGACCGAGCCATGCCGAGGAGGTGAGCCGGGGACTTCCGACTACCTGTGTGGCAGCGGCGCACCGCAAAAAGACTGCCGAGTTCATGCAGAGTGTGTTCATGAGTCCGGTGTTCCGCATTTACACCAGCCCGGACATGCTGGGCGTCGAGATTGGTGCGGCTCTTAAAAATGTCATTGCGCTGGCAGCCGGTACAGCGGATGGGCTGGGATGCGGCGATAACACGAAGGCGGCGCTGATCACCCGCGGAATTGCGGAGATTGCCCGTCTGGGTATTGCAATGGGCGGAAAACAGCAGACCTTCTACGGATTATCCGGCATCGGTGATTTGATCGTAACCTGTGCGAGCATGCACAGCCGCAACCGCCGGGCGGGTATCCTGATTGGAAAGGGATACACGATGGATGAGGCGATGAAGGAAGTGCAGATGGTTGTCGAGGGCGTTTATTCTGCGAAAGCCGGTCTTCTGCTGGCACAGAAATACGGCTGCGATATGCCGATCGTTTCCCAGGTCAATCAGGTGCTGTTTGACGGAAAATCTCCGAAAGAGGCGCTGGCGGATCTGATGATGCGCGATCCGCGGATCGAATCGAGCGATCTTCCGTGGGAAGGATAATTCAGGCGGCAGCCGTTTTTCTGAATTTGAGTGATAAAATTCGGAAAAATAGCAATGAGATCTACTATGTTTTTCTGGAAAATGCAGGTGTCTGTGTCAGACGGACAAAACTTGTGAAAAGTGTTTACTATAACCCGTAAGAATATCTAATATAACTACAAGATCTGGAAAAGAGAGAATTTAGCGCAAAAAGTCGAAAATCCGCTAAATTCCCTCTTTTTTAAGTGGTTTTTGTATTGACAATTAGAGGGGTAAAATTTATAATTGCCTCATTCAAATAGTTGCTGTATTCCATTGCAGCATAGAATTGGAGGAGAATATTATGAAAAAAAGAGTAGTTAGTCTTGGACTGGCAGCCATGATGGCGATGTCTATGACCGCTTGCGGTGGCTCTGGAAATGCGAGCACTTCTGAATCAGCGGCAGAAGACGCACAGGGCGCAGAGGGAGCTGACGGCGAAGTATTTAAAATTGGCGGTATCGGACCGATCACCGGTGCGGCTGGCGCTTACGGCGAGGCTGTAAAGAATGGTACTGAGCTGGCAATCAATGAGATCAACGAGGCTGGCGGTATCAATGGTTACCAGGTAGCGTTCAACTTCCAGGATGATGAGAATGATCCGGAGAAGGCGATCAACGCATACAATACCTTAAAAGACTGGAACATGCAGATGCTTCTTGGTACCGTTACTTCCAAGCCGTGTATCGCAGTTGTAGCAGAGACAGCAGCAGATAACCTGTTCCAGCTGACTCCGTCCGGATCTGCTGTTGAGAGTATTTCCGGCGACAACGCATTCCGCGTATGCTATTCTGATCCGGATCAGGGACGTGCATCCGCTCAGTACATCGGCGAGCACAAACTGGCAACCAAGATCGCTATCATCTACGACAGCTCCAGCGAGTACTCCGATGGTATCCGCGAGTCCTTCGTAGCAGAGGCACCGAATCAGGGTCTGGAGGTAGTAGCCAGCGAGGCATTTACATCTGATAACAATACCGATTTCTCCGTACAGCTTGATAAAGCAAAAGAGTCCGGCGCTGATCTGGTATTCCTGCCGATCTACTATCAGGAGGCATCTGTTATCCTGAAACAGGCAAACGATAAAGATTTCCATCCGCAGTTCTTCGGCTGTGATGGTATGGACGGTATCCTGAGCGTTGATGGCTTTGATAAGTCCTTAGCAGAAGGTCTGATGCTTCTGACTCCGTTCTCCGTAGACGAGGAGTCCAGCCAGGACTTCGTAACTGCTTACCGTGATGCTTACGGCATCGACCCGCTTCAGTTCGCAGCAGATGCTTACGACGGCGTATATGCAATTAAGGCAGCTGCAGAGAAGGCAGAGATCACACCGGATATGAGCGCTTCCGATATCTGCGATGCACTGAAAACAGCTATGACTGAGATCCAGATCGATGGTCTGACCGGTACAGAGATGCACTGGACGGCAGAAGGCGAGCCGCAGAAAGCGCCGAAAGCTGTAGAGATCAAAGACGGCAAATATGAGATGATGCAGTAATTAAAAATTTAAAAACTGCAGAACCGTTGCGGCTATATGTATGTAGCTCTGATGGGACTGTTACTGGATGTCCGGCGGCACAGATGGCTGCCGGGCATTTAGTAACAGCTTTCTTTTTAAAACGGTTCACTGCACATGCTTGCCTGCGACGACGACTGGGTGTTTGCTTTCTGCGGACTGCGAGACGGTCATGTTTGTTCTGCTAAATTCGGTCACAGGTAAACATGTGCAGCGAAATGCGTGTACAGGGAAATGCGAAAACGTAGAAACAAAGAGGTAGGTGTATACATATGAGTTTTCTTTCTTATTTAATCAATGGCATCAGTCTGGGAAGTGTCTATGCGATCATTGCACTGGGCTACACCATGGTTTATGGCATCGCGCGTATGCTGAACTTCGCACACGGCGATATCATCATGGTAGGCGGTTTCACAGTGTTTACGATTGTCACAACGATGGGCGGTTCTCCGGTTGTGGGTATTCTGGCTTCGGTGGTTGTGTGTACAGTGCTGGGCGTTACGATCGAGCGAGTTGCATACAGACCGTTGCGTGACGCGTCCCCGCTGGCAGTTCTGATCACCGCGATCGGTGTCAGTTATCTGCTCCAGAACGTGGCGCTTCTGATTTTTGGTTCCAATGCGAGACAGTTTACATCAGTTATTACTGTACCGGCATTAAAGCTGGCTGGCGGCAAGCTTTCGATCTCCAGTGTCACGATCGTGACGATTTTAAGCTGTATCGTGATTATGGCTGCCCTGATGACATTTATCAACAAGACGAAAATGGGGCAGGCGATGCTGGCGGTTTCTGAGGATCGCGGTGCGGCAACCTTGATGGGTATCAATGTAAACCGCACGATCTCCGTAACCTTTGCGATTGGTTCCGCCCTGGCGGCAGTAGCAGGCGTGCTGCTCTGCTCGGCGTACCCGTCCCTGTCTCCGTACACCGGTTCCATGCCGGGTATCAAGGCATTCGTGGCAGCGGTATTTGGCGGTATCGGTTCGATCCCGGGCGCATTTATCGGCGGTATCCTGCTTGGTATCATTGAAAACCTTGCCAAGGCGTATATTTCCTCCCAGCTTTCTGACGCGATCGTATTCTCTGTCCTGATTATCGTGCTTCTGGTCCGCCCGACCGGTATTCTCGGCAAGAAGATGACGGAGAAAGTATAATAGAGAAAATTATACGATGGTTCATGCCGGGGACTTTTGAAACGGAAAGTGCCGTGTGAAAACAAGATGGTGCATGAACTGCAATAAGCAAGAGAAAGTGCAGGTGTTTAAAATGAACGCATATAAAAATAAAATTCGGATTCAGAATGCGATCACATATGCGATTGTAATCGGCTGTTACATTCTGATTCAGATTATGATGGCAGGCGGCCATGTAAACAGTCTTTTAAAGGGTATTCTGGTTCCACTTTGTACCTATACGATTTTGGCGGTTTCCTTAAACCTCACGGTTGGTATCCTCGGCGAGCTGAGTCTGGGTCATGCCGGATTCATGTGTGCGGGTGCGTTTTCAGGTGCATTTTTTAATCATGCCATGAAAAATGTGATCGCAAGCAACCAGGTACGCTTCATTCTGGCGCTTTTTGTCGGTGCGGCGGTAGCGGCGGTATTTGGTATCCTCATCGGTATTCCGGTTCTGCGTCTGAAAGGAGACTATCTGGCGATTGTAACGCTGGCATTCGGTGAGATTGTTAAAAATATTATCAATGTTCTGTACGTCGGCATCGACGGAAACGGCATCCACGTTTCCATGAAAGATGTAGCTTCCTTAAAGCTGGCAGCGGACGGTCAGGTGATCATCAAGGGTGCACAGGGTATCACAGGTACACCGAAGACGGCGACCTTTACGATCGGCATTATACTGGTACTTCTGACCCTGTTTATTGTATTGAATATCATCAATTCCCGGACAGGCCGTGCGATCATGGCGATCCGCGATAACCGTATTGCGGCAGAGTCTGTGGGTATCAATATCACGAAATACAAACTGATGGCATTTACCATCTCTGCTTCCTTAGCCGGTGTGGCAGGCGTTCTGTACGCACACAACCTGGCGACGCTGGCAGCGACCCCGAAAAGCTTCGGTTATAATATGTCCATTATGATCCTTGTATTTGTGGTTCTGGGCGGCATCGGAAATATCCGTGGTTCCATGATCGCGGCGGTTATCTTAACCCTGCTTCCGGAGATGCTTCGAAGCCTCAATAATTACCGTATGCTGATTTACGCGGTCGTCCTGATTGTAATGATGCTTTTGACCTCCAGTCCGAAGGCGATCGAGGTCCGCGGGCGCATCTTTTCATCATTCCGGAAAAAGAAGACAGAAGGGGAGGCGTAAATCATGGCAATGCTGGATGTAAAAAATTTAAGTATTTCTTTTGGCGGTCTGAAAGCGGTCGATGATTTCAGCATCACGATAGAAAAAGGACAGCTCTACGGCCTGATCGGACCGAACGGCGCTGGTAAAACGACTATTTTCAACCTTTTGACGGGCGTGTACAAGCCGGATGGCGGACGGATTCTGCTGGATGGAAAGGACATTACCGGTCACAAGGCAATCCAGATCAATCAGGCAGGCATCGCGAGAACCTTCCAGAATATCCGTCTGTTCAAGGAGCTGAGCGTGCTTGACAATGTAAAGGTTGGTCTTCACAACCATCATAAATATTCTACGCTGAGCGGCATTCTGCGTCTTCCGTCCTATTACAAGGTTGAGAAAGAGATGGATGAGCGCGCGATGGAGCTTTTGAAGGTGTTTGACCTCGACAAAGAGTTTGATTATAAGGCATCGAACCTCCCATACGGCAAGCAGAGAAAGCTGGAGATCGCCAGAGCGCTGGCGACCGAGCCGAAGCTTCTGCTTCTTGACGAGCCGGCAGCCGGCATGAACCCGAATGAGACGGCAGAGCTGATGAAGACGATCCGTTTCGTGCGCGATCATTTTGATATGACCGTACTTCTCATTGAGCATGATATGAAGCTGGTCTCCGGTATCTGCGAGCGCCTGACGGTCTTAAACTTCGGTCATATGCTGGCAGAGGGACCGACCAGTGAGGTACTCAGCAATCCAGAAGTTATCAAAGCATATCTGGGAGAATAGGGGGAAGTTTCGTATGTCAATGCTGGAAGTAAAAGATTTACAGGTATATTATGGTGTGATACAGGCACTCAAGGGAATTTCCTTTGAGGTAGAACAGGGCGATGTGGTAGCGCTGATCGGTGCCAACGGAGCCGGAAAGACGACGACGCTTCACACGATCACGGGTCTGCTGCCGTCCAAGGCAGGCAATATCACATTTGAGGGAACGGATATTACCCATGTACCGGGCTATAAGCTGGTATCAATGGGAATCGCCCACGTGCCGGAGGGGCGCCGTGTGTTCGCTTCCCTGACGGTTCTCCAGAACCTGAAAATGGGTGCGTATACGAGAAATGACAAGAAGGAAATTGAAGATACGATCGAAATGATTTACAAGCGTTTCCCGCGTCTGAAAGAGCGCAAGAACCAGCTTGCCGGAACTTTGTCCGGCGGCGAGCAGCAGATGCTTGCGATGGGACGCGCCCTCATGAGCCACCCGCGCCTGATCGTTCTCGACGAGCCGTCGATGGGTCTGTCCCCACTCTATGTTAATGAGATTTTCGATATTATCCAGGAAATCAACAAGGACGGAGTGACCGTTCTTCTGGTCGAGCAGAATGCGAAAAAAGCGCTCTCCATTTCCAATAAAGCATATGTGCTTGAGACGGGCAATATCGTTCTGAGCGGTGATGCGAAAGAACTGATGAATAATGAGAGAGTGAAGAAGGCTTATCTGAGCGAATAAAAATGTTCTGTGAGCCGGAGCTTTCCAAATGGGAATATTCATAACCCCCTTATGGTCTGAATACATTGTATCAGCAGACCAAGGGGGTATTTTTATGGATCATTTTAATGTATACAGCGATATCCAGGCGCGAACCGGCGGCGAGATCTATATTGGGGTGGTTGGTCCGGTTCGGACAGGGAAATCGACCTTTATTAAGCGCTTTATGGAACTTCTCGTCCTTCCGGGGCTGGAAGATGTCCATGCCCGCGAGCGCGCCCGGGATGAACTTCCCCAGTCTTCGGCGGGGAAAACGATCATGACAACGGAACCGAAATTTATCCCTAAAGAGGCGGCAAAGCTCTCGCTTGGGGACGGTGTGGAGGTGCGGGTTCGCCTGATCGACTGCGTCGGTTTCATGGTGGAGGGCGCTGCCGGTCATATTGAAAACGAGAAAGAACGCATGGTGCGGACGCCGTGGTATGAGGAGGAGATCCCATTTACAGCGGCAGCCGAGCTGGGAACGCGCAAGGTCATCACGGATCATTCGACGATCGGGCTTGTGGTTACGGCGGACGGCAGTTTCGGGGAGTTGAAACGGGAGAATTATGTTCCGGCGGAAGAGAAGACCGTGCAGGAACTGAAAAAACTGGGAAAGCCGTTTCTGGTGCTTTTAAACTCGCAGAAACCATATTCGGAGGAGACGCGGGCGCTGGCAGCCCGGATGACCGAAAAATATGAGGTGCAGGTGCTCCCAGTCAACTGTGAGCAGCTGCGCGCCGAGGATATCCGGGAGATTCTGGGGCAGGTGCTTCTGGAATTCCCGGTCACGGAGATCGATTTTTCGATTCCGAAATGGCTGGAGATTCTGCCAAACAGCCATTGGCTTAAATCGGAGGTCATACAGGCAGTCCGGGGGATGATGGATCGGACGGTACATATGCGCGATGTGGCGTTGGCGCTGCCGGAGGAAACCGGGGAAGCGATCCGCCGGATCCGGATTGTATCAATGAAAATGGATGATGGCAGCGTTCAGGCGGTGGTCGAGCTGGACGACGGGCATTATTATCAGATCCTCAGCGAGTATGTGGGAATGCCGATCGAGGGCGAGTACCAGCTGATGCAGACCTTGAAGCGGTTGGCGTCGATGCAGAGCGAGTATGAAAAGGCATCCGTGGCACTCACGCAGGCGCGCAAGAAGGGCTATGGGGTTGTCACGCCGGAACGCGGGGAGATCGTTCTCGATGAGCCGCAGGTGGTGCGCCACGGCAATAAATATGGAGTCAAAATGAAAGCACAGGCGCCGTCCATCAATCTTATCAAGGCGCAGATTGAGACTGAGATCGCGCCGATTGTGGGAAATGAACAGCAGGCAGAGGATTTGATCCGATACATCCGGGAGAATGCTGGAAAAGGTGAGGAAGGCATCTGGGAAACCAATATTTTTGGAAAATCAATCGCCCAGATCGTCGATGACGGGATTCAGGCGAAGATCTCCCAGCTCACTGAGGACTGCCAGGTGAAGCTGCAGGATACGCTGCAGAAAATCATCAATGACAGCAATGGGGGGATGATCTGTATTATTATATAATAGAATGGGTCTGGCTCTTGTTGGGAAAATGGTGCGTTGTCTGGAATGGGAATGTGGGACAAATAAGGTGATTTTATGAAAATCTTATCGAAACTTTATCGGGGAAATTGCAAAATTGTCAGAAATCAGTTATAATGAAGCTAATAGCAAAAACACTTTCCGCAAGGGGTATGCGGAAACACAAACGACAGAACAGGGGGCTGATTTTATGAGGCTTACATTTATCGGTGCGGATCATGAGGTTACAGGCAGCTGTCATTTTCTGGAGGCATGCGGGCTGAATATTCTGATTGACTGCGGTATGGAACAGGGGATCAACAAGTATGAAAATGCAGAACTTCCGATTCCGTATTCGGATGTGGACTATGTGTTGGTGACGCACGCCCATATCGATCATGTGGGATTGCTTCCGCTTATCTATGCGAGGGGATTCCGCGGACAGATTATGGCGACGCGCGCGACCTGCGATCTGTGTGATATCATGCTGAAAGATTGCGCCCATATCCAGGAGTCAGAAGCGGAGTGGAAAAACCGGAAAGCCATGCGTGCCGGAAAACCGGAGGTGACACCGATTTACACGATGAACGATGCAGAAGGGGTACTGCATCACTTTGTCCCCTGCAATTACAATGAGATTATCCGTCTGAATGACAATCTGGAGATTCGGTTTGTCGATGTGGGACATCTGCTTGGTTCGGCTTCGATCGAGATCTGGATGAAGGAAGACGATTGTTCCAAGAAGATTGTATTTTCAGGTGATATCGGTAACAAAAACAAGCCGCTTATCCGCAGCCCGCAGTACATCCGTCAGGCGGATTATGTTGTCATGGAGAGCACTTACGGCGGTCGGTTCCACAAGAATACAGGCGATCACGTGGAAGAATTTGCCCGCGTGATTCAGGAGACGCTGGATAAGGGCGGTAATGTCGTGATCCCGGCATTTGCGGTCGGCAGAACGCAGGAAGTGTTGAATTACATCCGTATTATCAAGGAGAAGAACCTTGTAACCGGGCACGGCGTATTTCCGGTTTACTTAGACAGCCCGATGGCGGTGGAAGCGACCGGCGTGTTCAAGGACAATATGATGGATTGCTACAATGAGGAGACGAAGGAGCTGGTAAAAAAGGGCATCAATCCGATTTCTTTCCCGGGTCTGCATCTCTCGATCACCAGCAGCGATTCCGTTGCAATCAACTTCAACGAGGAACCGAAGGTTATCATCTCGGCAGCCGGCATGTGTGATGCGGGCCGTATCCGCCATCATCTGAAACACAACCTCTGGAGACCGGAGTGTACGATTTTGTTTGCTGGCTATCAGGCAGTCGGCACACTGGGACGCAGCATTACTGAGGGACGCGAGGAAGTGAAGCTGTTCGGTGAGTCGATCGAGGTCAAAGCACGGATCGAGAAGATCGAGGGCATCAGCGGTCATGCGGACGAGACCGGGCTTTTGGAGTGGGTTGGCAGTTTTATGGAAAAACCGTCCCAGGTCTTCGTGGTACACGGCGATGACACAGTGTGCGATGCATTTGCAGAGACGGTCAAGGGGACTTACGGCATCAATGCGATGGCTCCGTTCTCCGGCAGTTCCTACGACCTGAAAGAGGGATGCTTCGTGACTGTTACGAAGGGTATTCCGATTCAGAAACCGGCAGTGAACGAAGCAACGAAGAAAGCGGCTGGTGTATTTGCCCGCCTGCTGGCAGCCTGCGACCGCCTGCGCCGTGTTGTTATGCATAACGAGGGCGGGGCGAACAAAGATTTAGCACGTTTTGCCGACCAGATCAACTCGCTCTGCGATAAGTGGGACCGCTAAGCTTCAATAATAGACATAAAGGAGATTTCTGACTTGAAAGTAACTATATACACAGACGGCGCCGCCCGCGGCAATCCAGATGGTCCGGGCGGATTTGGAACCGTCATTCACTATGTAGATCCGGCAGGAAAACTGCACACGAAAGAGATTTCCGGCGGCTACAAACGAACTACGAACAACCGTATGGAGCTGATGGCAGCCATCGCCGGTCTCGAGGCGCTCAACCGTCCCTGCGAGATCGAACTCTATTCAGATTCCCAGTATCTCGTCAACGCTTTTAACCAGCACTGGATCGAGGGTTGGATCAAAAAGGGCTGGAAACGCGGCAAAAATGAGGAGGTTAAGAATGTAGATCTATGGAAGCGCCTGCTCGCTGCCAAGGAACCCCATCAGATTTCGTTTTTCTGGGTGAAGGGGCATAATGGGCATCCGGAGAATGAGAGATGTGACTTTTTGGCTACTTCGGCGGCGGATGGGGACGAGCTGATGGTGGATCCGGGGGTATAGCTCGTTACTGCTCACACATGTGTGCCCAGTAACAGGATTTTGCCGATGCTTCGCATTCCAAATCGGCAAAATCTGCATCCGGAACTGTATTGTACGGAATTTTCAGTTCAGAAAATTCCTACCTGTGAGTAGTTGCTATAACAACCCTTACGATATGTTTACATCTTTCGATCATCTATTTTCAAACCGTCTTAAATGTGCTATTTTAAAATTATCAAGTGAACAGGAATAGCAAAGGCGGTTGAGAGTAATTTGAAAAATAAAGGAATGATCGCTGCCCTCGGTCTGATTCTGGTGCTGGGGATCGTGACGACGGCGGCAACGCGGCGTTATATCCGGGAGCAGGCGGGAAGTGAGAGAAGCCTGACGGTCGGACCGGAGGCGATGTATGAGGCGGAACCATTTGCGGCGGAAGCAGCGGAAAATGGTCTGGCGGAGGATGCGCCGGAGCCATCTTCTAAAAAAATGGCGCATGCGGAAAGCGTGGGGACAGAAGATAGAGCCTGTATGCAGGCGGAAGGAGATGTTTCTGTCCAGTCTTTAGGTGAACAAAAGGAAAAACGTGCAGATAATCGGGCGGCTGCTAAGGCGGCAGAGAAGCAGAGCGCGGGCGATGAGTCGGATCATTCTGTGAATACAGGGGCGGTTGTGTCCCCGGTTGAAAATGGAATTGTATCTCCTGCGCGAGGCGCGTCCTCTGGGACAGGTGCAGGCTCGGACCGGACAGCGGAAGATTACCGGAACCGGCTGGGCGAGATCGAGAATACGATTCAAAACCTGGAAAATTCGGGAAGTGCGAATACGACCGACGCGATGCGGGAGGCGGTCGCGTATGAGTACCGGCTCTGGGATGCCGAATTAAATCAGATTTATCAGGCAATCATGGCGGTGCTTCCAGACGAGGAGACAGACACGCTGCGTGGTCTGGAACGCAGATGGATCCGGGAACGTGATACGGCGGCGAAACAGGCGGCGGAGCGCTACAAGGGCGGCACGATGGAAAATGTCGAGTACACGGCGTCGCTGGCAAATTCGACGCGGGATCGGGCGTATGAGCTTTTGGATTTGTATGAATCGTATCTTCCGGCAGAGTAGTGAAAAAATTAGAAAATGGGACTTTTGCGGCATATAGAATTGCGGTAAGGGTCCCATTTTTGCACACTTTTTGTACACTTTTTGTACCGATAAACCTCTTGCGAAATGTAAATTCCTATGATAGGATATAAAGAATGAGGAAAATTTTACTTAAATAGAAGTAACTATAGGAGGAAGCAACGTGAAAAAATACGGTGTGAACGAACTTAGAAAGATGTTCTTAGACTTTTTTGAGAGCAAGGGACATCTGGCAATGAAGAGTTTCTCTCTGGTTCCGCATAATGATAACAG
>NZ_CAKVZK010000011.1:0-65003 GCF_934835585.1 Clostridium sp. AF02-29
GGTAACAAAAAATGCCGTATTTATGCGGCTTGTGGCGTTTCGCAAACGCCTATATTCTTAAACAAAAGAAGGGAGAAGAACAATTTCATGAAGAAGACAAACAGAATCATTGCATTGGCAATGGCGGCCATGACAGCATTGTCTATGACAGCCTGCTCCGGAAGCGCAAAAGAGACGACGGAGGCGGAAAGCGCCGCAGAGACAACCGCAGAGGCTGCTGAGGAAAGCAGCGCAGAGGAGACCAAGGAAGCATCCGGAGAGACGCTTCTGATGGCAACGACGACCAGTACCGATAATACAGGTCTTCTGGATTACTTAAAGCCAATCTTTTTAGAGGATACAGGTATTGACTTACAGTGGACGGCAGTAGGAACCGGTGATGCGATTCAGAAAGCAAAAGATGGTGAAGTCGATGTGATACTGGTTCATTCCAAAGCAAAAGAAGAAGAATTCGTGGAGAGCGGCTACGGTGTAGAGCGTTTCCAGGTTATGTATAATGATTTCGTGATCGTAGGACCGAAGGATGGTCCGATTGCAAAGACGGATGATATCAACGCTGCATTTAAACAGATCATGGACGAGCAGCTGACATTTGTGTCCCGTGGAGACAACTCTGGTACCCATAACAAGGAGACCGGAATCTGGGAGAAGCTGGGAATTACAGATTATGAGAGCAATCCAAACTATGTATCGGCAGGCGCTGGAATGGCTGATACACTGGCGATGGCAGATGAAAAAGGCGGCTACTGCCTGTCTGACCGTGGTACCTGGCTTGCCAAGAAGGCAGATTTCCCGGATATGGATATTGTCTGTGAAGGCAGCAAGGAACTTTTAAACCAGTACGGCGTTATCGCAGTAAATCCGGAGAAATATCCGGATGTCAACAACGAGGCGGCGAATACGTTTATCAAGTGGATCTGTTCTCCGGAAATCCAGACGCTGATCGGTGAATACGGCGTAAAGGAGTACGGCGAGCCGTTATTCTTCCCGAATGCAGAGCAGAAGTAGAATACTGCCGGATGATATGCGGCAGAGCTGGAATTAGCGTATTTAAACGAATAAAGCAGGCAGTTGAACCTTGCAGAATTTATAATGTATAAACAGGAAACCGGAGAAGGGAGGATGCACTTTTTCCGGTTTTCTGTCATTAAGAATTGAGAAAATGAGAACGCCTGCAGAACATAAGGTGTTTCAGTGGATATGCTGGGAGAAAAAATATGGGAAACCTGTTTTCAAAATTTTTTGGTACGGTCGGAGTGATAGATTCTATCCGGGTAACGCTGGTGATGTCTTTCTGGTCAACCTTGATTGCGTCCATGCTTGGAATTTTTCTGGGACTTGTGCTGGAGCAGACGAAATTTCCAGGAAAAAAGCTGGTAGTCCGCGTGAACCGGACCTTGATGGGAGCACCTCCGGTCGTCATCGGACTGCTCACATATATGCTTTTGAGAAAAAAAGGTCCGTTTGGGGCGCTTCGATGGGTATTTACGATCAAGGGAATGGTGGCAGCCCAGGTTCTGATCATCACTCCGATCGTCTGTGGAATGGTATATTCATATGCGGTCCGCACGGCACCTTCGATCCGGGCGTTTGCCAGGACGATGGGAGCTGATCGGCATCAGACCGCGCGGCTTCTGCTGCGTGAAATGAAAAATGAAATTTATTTTGCGGTTGTGTCTGGATATGGGCGTTCCATCAGTGAGGTCGGGGCGGTCTTTCTGGTAGGTGGAAATATAAAAAACAGCACCCGGACAATGACAACTGCGATTTCAACCCTGAAAGGTGCAGGCGATTATTATGAAGGGGTATTTTTGGGAGTGATCCTGATGCTTCTGGCATTTGCGGTACAGACATTGGCAGAACATTTCAGACAGGAGGAGACACCGGATGAAAATCTCTAAACTGCAAAAGAAGATAGGTCAGTTTACGCTTCAAATCGAGGAACTGTATCTGGAGAGCGGGAAAGTTCATGGTCTGATAGGAACCAATGGCTGCGGAAAAACAACTCTTTCCAAGCTGATACAGGGGATATTGGTTCCGGATGACGGGAGGATTGATTACGAGGGACTGACACCCCGGGATATTACGATGACAACACAGAGACCGTATCTTTTGCATGATACGGTGTATCAGAACCTGATCTATCCGCTGAAAATACGGGGAATTCGCCCAGATGAGGCGAAGATGGATGCCTGGCTGGAACGATGTGGGCTTTTGCAGAAAAAAAATCAGTATGCTCGTTCCCTGAGCAGCGGAGAACAGCAGAAATTATCATTTATCAGGGCGCTGGTATTTGACCCTGCGTTTGTGATTGTTGATGAAACGCTTTCCAACCTGGATCCTGACAGTACAGAATTGTTTGAACAGCTGATGCGGGAGCAGCAGACGAAAAATAAGATGACATGGCTGCTAATCAGCCATCAGCTGGTGCATGTCCGCAAGATTTGTGACCAGGTACATTTTATGGAGCAGGGGAAAGTTCTGGTGTCCGGAACACCGGAAGAAATCCTTCTTCACCCGTCGCATCCGTCCATCCGCCGGTATCTGGCAGATACGGAGGTTTCATATCGTGAAAATGAAAAAAATTCAGAAATATGAATATAAATGCGAGGCGATTGCGCTGAATATGAAAAAAATGGGAAGAGTTTTGCTTGGGATGATTGACACAGTTTGTGAAAATGTGGTATAATTTCTGGTAGAAAATCATGAAAAAGAGAATTGTCGCACGAGAGCGGCAGTTATACAGAGTTGATTTCGAGCTTTTCTGCCTAAGCTGTGAACCGATTGACAGGATGGAAGAAAAGCCAATGGGTATCCGGGGAAACGCGGGTGCCTCCCCGCATCAGACGATGCATTGGAAAGGAATAGCTCTCGGATGACCGGGATGAAGACCCGGAAGTTCTGGAAAAGAGCAGTAAATTCCGCCAGCGCAAGCAAAGCCTGATGTAGATAAGTGCATATCAGCAGAAAGCCATAAGAGGCAGACTGCATCATCAGGAACGGATACAGAGAGCGGAATGTTTTCTGTATTCGTTTTTTGTTTCATTCGGAGAGGGCGGTCTATGAATCAAAAGCACTTCGCGTGGATGCGTACCTTCGCAAAGAAGAATCATGCCGCAAGGGAGGAACTATGAAGTTATTGAAAGTTGATACGCTGGTGCAGGCGCGGGAACGTCTGCTTAAAGCGGCAAAAGAATGCCTGCCAGAAACGGAGCAGGTTGCGCTTGCAGATGCATCTGACCGTATTTTAGCAGAAGATATTGTCTCTGGGGAAATGATTCCGGCATTCCGCCGTTCCAGTGTAGACGGGTATGCAGTCTGTTCAAAGGACACGGCGGGCGCAACGGAAAGTATCCCGGTTTTTCTGAAGGTGCTGGAAGAAGTAGAGATAGGACATCCGGCGGTATCAAAGATTGAACCGGGTACCTGCGCCTATGTGCCGACCGGCGGCATGGTTCCGGAAGGGGCAGATGCCATGGTGATGGTAGAATACAGTGAACGGTTCGGAACAGATGAGGTTGCCCTGTATGAAAATGTTCCGTATGGGAAATGCATCGTGCTTCCGGGAGAAGATGTAAAAACCGGGGATATAGTCCTTAAAGCGGGAACCCGGATTGGTCCGGCGCAGGCGGGAACATTGGCAGCGCTTGGCGTGGTGCAGGTTCCGGTTTTTAAACCGTGGAAGGTGGCAGTTCTATCGACGGGCGACGAACTGGTCAGGATCGATCAGGTTCCTGGACCGGGGCAGGTGCGGGATATTAATACATGGGCGCTGTCCTGTTATGTGAAGAAGACAGGTCTGGAGCTTGTTTCGGCAGAGGCGGTGAGAGATGAAGAGGTACTTTTAGAGGAGAGAATCCGGGAGGCGGTCAAAGCCTGTGATTTGATTCTGATCTCCGGAGGAAGTTCCCAGGGAAAGAAAGATATGACGATGGAGATATTAAACCGCATCTCCAAGGAGGGAGTATTTACCCATGGGCTGGCACTGAAACCGGGAAAACCGACGATTCTGGGATATGATAAAGAGAAAAATACGCTGTTAGGAGGACTTCCGGGGCATCCGGCAGCAGCACTTGCCGTTTTCCACTTATTATTTGTGTGGCTCTGGAAGCAGGTGACAGGTCAGCCGGATCAACCTCCGTTAGAAGCCTTTATGACAACGAACCTGGCGGGGGCACCCGGAAAAACAACCTGCCTGCTGGTAAAGCTTCAGATGGCTCCGCAGGGGCTGGAGGCAGAACCAATATTTGGAAAATCAGGCTTGATTTCGACGATGGCAGAGGCAGACGGCTACGTTCTGATTGATATGAATCAGGAGGGTCTGAAGAAGGGTGAGCAGGTGAAGGTATACCGTTTTTAAAATGAATTGTTTCCAGAAGAGCGGCGGAGAATAAAGGATCGGCAGAGCCTGATGGAAACAGAATAGAGGCAGAGATGGGAAAGAGAAATTTATATCTGAATAATACACCGGTGGAGGAGGCAAAAGCCCTTTACCAGAAAGCACTGGGGGAATTATTAAGCCCCAAGGCAGAATGGATTCCCGTGACGGAAAGTCTGCACCGGATTACAAAAGAGGCAGTCTATGCGAAATATTGTTCCCCGCTTTACAATGCAGCGGCGATGGATGGAATCGCGGTTGAGGCAGAGAAAACAAAAGGAGCATCGGAGCGGAAACCACTTACCCTGTATCCAGGTACAGATTTTACAGTGGTGGATACGGGCGATCCGATTCACGCGCCATGTGATGCAGTTATCATGGCGGAGGATCTGCTGGAGCAGGAGGATGGCTCGGTGCAGATTACGGATGCAGCTGCATCATGGCAGCATGTGCGCCCGATCGGAGAAGATATCGTAGCGGGTGAGATGCTGATGCCCGGTTATCATGAGATACGCCCGATTGATATAGGTGTTCTCCTGTCTGGCGGAATTACAGAGATTGAGGTATTGAAAAAGCCGTCGGTAGCGATTTTTCCGACAGGAACCGAAATCATAGAGCCGGGACAGGAACCCAAGGATGGGGACATCATCGAATCGAATTCGAGAGTATTTGAGGCACTGGTAACGGAACATGGCGGTGCGCCCCATCGTTTTCCGCCGATTGCGGATGAGTATGAAACATTGAAAGCAAAGGTGGCAGAGGCGGTTGAAAACTATGATATGGTGATTGTCAATGCCGGCTCCAGTGCAGGAACCGAAGATTTTACGGTTCATGTACTTCGGGAGTTGGGGGAGGTTCTGGTACACGGGGTGGCAATCAAGCCGGGAAAACCGGTAATATTGGCGATTGTCAATGGAAAACCGGTGATCGGACTTCCGGGATATCCGGTATCCGCCTATATCAACTTTGAAAATTTTGTGATTCCTGTGCTGCAGAAACTGGCAGGACGTACAGAAACAGCCGGCACGACGGTGCGTGCTGTCATATCCAAACGCCTTGTATCATCCCTGAAACATAAAGAGTATGTGCGGGTGAAAGTAGGAGAAGTAGGCGACAAGCTCGTCGCGTCTCCGCTGGCGCGCGGGGCAGGAGCGGCGATGAGCCTGGTGCGGGCAGACGGGTTCTGTGTGATTCCTCAGAACAGCGAGGGAGTCGAGGCAGGAGATACCGTTGATGTAGAGCTATACCGTTCCCTGGAGGAAATTGGAAGTACGGCAGTGGCAATCGGAAGCCATGATCTGATTCTGGATGTGATGGCAGATTTGCTGCCGTGTATGTACCCGGGTAATTACCTTTCCAGTACGCATGTAGGCAGTATGGGCGGTTTAATGGCATTAAAGCGGGGGGAGGCGCATCTGGCTCCGACCCACCTGCTGGATGAAGAGACAGGAGAATATAATATTGCGATCCTGAAAAAACTGTTTGCGGGTGAAAAAATGGCACTTGTCAAGGGGGTTGAGCGAATTCAGGGAATTATCGTAAAAAAAGGAAATCCGCTTGGAATCCATAAAATTGAAGATCTGCGTGGCTTGAATTATGTCAACCGACAGAGAGGAGCGGGGACAAGAGTCCTTTTTGATTATAAGCTGAAGGAAGCCGGTATTTCACCGGAAGAGATTCACGGATATGACAGAGAGGCGGCAACGCATATGGCAGTGGCGGCTGCCGTGTCCGGCGGCGATGCAGACGCGGGCATGGGAATCCAGTCGGCAGCCAGGGCAATGGGACTTGATTTTATTGAGATTGGACGGGAAGAGTATGACTTTGCGATTCCGGTCAGATTTCTGGATTTTCCACCGGTACAGCATTTTCTGGCTGTTTTGAAAAGCCGGGAGTTTGCAGAGAGAGTGGAGAAGCTCGGTGGTTATGGGCTGGCAAGAACCGGAGAGATTATATATTTATAAAAGAGGGGATTAGATGGGAGCAGTTGTGCGTGAATTATATGTGTTCCGGCAGAGGGGACAGCCGGGAGAAGCCGTGGAGAGCGCCTGGTTCCGAAGGGGGATCGGAATGGAGGGTGACCGGCATGCAGCGGGAGGTGAAAGGCAGACTTCGCTGTTGGCGGGAGAAACCCGGGACTGGATGGAGAAGCAGACAGAACCGGGACTCTGCTTCCGCCGCTACAAGGCAAACCTGATAACGGAGGGAATAGATACCACCCAGTTAAATACGGGGGATCTTCTGGCGGCGGGAGGGGCGGTATTCCGCGTCTCCGGGTATGGAAAAAAGTGTTTTCCAGAGTGTATTTACCATGAAAAAGGAGTTTTCTGCCGCCTTTCGGCAGGAGCCGTATTTTTGGAAGTGATTCGGGACGGGTATGTATCTGTTTCGGATGAAATAATGAAATTGGGCAAAAAGGAGGAACTGTGATGAGACGATTAGAGAAAGATGAATCACTCTGCATTGGCTGCCACCAGTGCGAAGAAGCCTGTTCGAAGGCATTTTACAAGGTTTCGGATCCAATGAAATCCTGCATCCGCATTACCGACAAGGAGGATGGAAGCCACCATATTGCTGTGTGCACACAGTGTGGAAAATGTTCGGAAGTATGCAATACAGGTGTGATTACGGAGGATGCGAGAGGCGTTTACCGGCTGAATAAGAAAGAATGTGCCGGCTGTCTGATGTGCGTCGGATTCTGTCCGGAGAATGTTATGGTACAGTGTGATGATTATCTGGAGCCGTCCAAATGTACGGCGTGCGGATTGTGCGTAAAAGCATGTCCGACCGGAGCGATCCGTCTGGTAGAAGAGTAAAGGGAGGAGAAAGGCATGATTAAAATGTGTGATCTTCCGCGTTATGCGGACGCAGATATGGAAGAAATCAAAAAAATGAAAGAGGCCCACACGGTTCTCAATCAGGTTACATATGAGCCAAAGCCGCTGTATCATGGATATACGGATAAGCGCCTTCGAATCAATGTGACAGATAACACCATCGATATGATCGACATTCCTCAGGAGGTCAAAGAAAAATTTACCGGCGGCAAAGGTTATTGCCTGCGTTATCTGTGGGATGCAACGAAGCCGGATACAAAGTGGAACTCTCCGGAAAATGCCATTACCATGTCGGCAGGACCGATTGCCGGAATTACGCAGTACGGCGGTACCGGAAAATGCCTGGTATGCAGCATTTCACCGATGACAGATATCCCGATTGATTCAAACGTCGGCGGATATTTTGGCCCATTCTTAAAATTCTCCGGATTTGATGTGATCGAGCTGACTGGAAAAGCGGAGGAAGACGTGATTATTGTCATCGATGGCAATAAGGGAACCGTTTCAATTGAAAAAGCACCGTTAGAGCATAAAGATGCACATGTACTGGGAGAAGAGCTGACAACCATGTATGCGGAGGATGACAATGATCGCAAAAACGTGGCGGTCGTATGTTCTGGTTCAGCGGCGGATCATTGCAACCTCTCTATGCTGAATTTTACATTCTATGATCCGAAGAGAAATGTAGTCCGCTTAAAACAGGCTGGACGTGGTGGTATCGGACGTGTCTTTGCGGACAAGCACATTAAAGCGCTGGTATGCCATTTTAAAGGCGTAAAAGCAAATCTGAACCATGTATATGATATCAGTATCCTGAACCGGGATGGTCTGAAATTCCATCGTGAGGTGGCGACACAGGATGACAAACAGAATTCAATGCGTAAATCCGGAACAGCATACTCCCTGCGTATCATGAGCGATTATGATATTCTGCCGACGCGCAATTATAAATATGGCGGAACGGATAAGATCGATGAGATGGCACCGGAGGTATGGAGAAATAAATGGCTGACCCAGGGCGGAGCGGACGGATGTTGGTATGGATGTTCGATGGCGTGTGCTAAAACAGCCGATCAGTTTGAATTAAAGACAGGTCCGTATAAGGGACATAAAGTATGTGTGGATGGTCCGGAGTATGAGACAGCAGCCGGTGTTGGTCCGAACTGCGGCGTAACCGATCCGCAGGTAATCCTGGAAGTGAATTTCTACTGTGATACATATGGCATTGATACGATTTCCTTTGGCACCATGACTGCCTTCCTGATGGAATGCTATGAAAATGGTATCCTGAATAAGGAGAGAACCGGCGGTCTGGAGCTTGTATGGGGCAATGCAGAGGCGGAGTTGGAGCTGCTGCACCAGATGGCGCGAAACGAAGGCTTTGGCAAGATTGCGGCACTTGGAAGCCACAAGCAGAAAGAGTATTTTGCAGCGCAGGGCTGGGGCGATATGGATTTCATGAATGATATTGCGATGGAACAGAAGGGACTTGAATATTCAGAGTATGCTTCCAAAGAATCCTTGGCGCAGCAGGGCGGCTATGGTCTGACCAATAAGGGACCGCAGCATGATGAGGCATGGCTGATTTTCATGGATCAGGTAAATAACCAGATCCCTACCTTTGAGGATAAGGCAGAGGCGCTGTATTACTATCCGATGTTTAGAACCTGGTTTGGTCTTCTGGGACTTTGCAAGCTGCCGTGGAATGATATTGTACCGGCTGACAACAGCCTGACCGATGAACCGGCGAAGGTACCGGAGCACGTAGATAACTATCTGGATCTTTATTATGGTGTTACTGGAGTCAAGATTGATAGGGATGAGATGATTAAAATGTCCGAGCGTGTCTACAATTTCCAGCGTGTTTTCAACATTCGTCTGGGCAAGGGACTGCGTGCGGACGATGCGATTCCATACCGCTCCCAGGGACCGGTTACGGAAGAAGAATATCTGTCCCGTCAGGAGCGCTACGATGGTCAGCTGGTAGAGCTGGTTGGTTTTACAAAAGAAGAAGTCGAAAAAATGTCCTTAAAGGAAAAGATGGCTGCGACCAGAAAGCACAGAGAAGGGGAATATGAGAAGCTGATTGATGCGGTATATCCGAAGCGCGGCTGGAATTTAAACGGCGTTCCGACAATTGCACACCTGAAAGAGCTTGGCATGGATCTTCCGGAGCTTTTGGAAGTAGTTGAGCCGCTTCAGTAAGACTATTCATTAATACGTTGCAGAAAGGAAGTGGATATCATGGTACTGAATAACCGTCCATATCCGGACTGGCATGAAGGACTGACAATCAGGGGTGTGATGGAACACATGAAATTTACCTGGCCCAAGCTGGTCGTGAAGGTAAATGGGCAGCTGGTCTGGCCAGAAGACTATGATAAAGTAACACTTGAGGAAGCAGATGATTTGAAGATTTATCATTTACTGGGGGGCGGTTGATTCAGAAAGGAGACGCTGGTTTGGAGATAGACAAAGAACGCTATAAAAGAAATATTCTCCTGCCGGAGGTAGGAGAAGAAGGACAGAAAAAGCTGGCGGAAAGCCGGGTGCTGGTAGTCGGGGCGGGGGGACTTGGATCTCCCGTCAGCCTCTATCTGGCAGCAGCAGGAGTCGGTACGATCGGGATTGCTGATTTTGACCGGGTGGATGTCAGCAATCTGCAGCGTCAAATCCTTTACCGGGAACAGGACATTGGAAAGGCAAAAGCAGAACTGGCGGCGGAGCAGCTTCAGAGCCGGAACCATTCGGTGCAGGTAGAATTATACCCAGAGGGGATTACAGCTGAAAATGCAGAAGAAATTCTTGCAAAGTTTGATGTGATTGTGGATGCTTCGGATAATTTTCCAACCCGCTATCTGCTGAGTGACACATGTATGAAGCTGGGAAAGCCGGATGTATATGGAGCTATCTGTGAATTTGCGGGACAGGTTACCGTGTTCGCATCGGACGGACCATGTCTGCGCTGTCTCTGTCCGGAGGCAGAGGACCCATCCGGAAACCCGAATTCGGCTGCTTATGGTGTGCTTGGCGTGATTCCCGGCATGATCGGGTGTATGCAGGCGGCAGAAGTATTGAAGCTTCTTTTGGGCAAGGGAGAGCCGCTGATTGGAAAAATGCTGTTCATTGATGCCAAAACGTGGTCCACGGATCTGATAGAAGTTCCGGTGCATCCCCAGTGCAGCTGCCATGCACATACCAAAGTTCACCGGACGTGAAAACGGTATTAAAAATAGACACTATGAACAATCTCTTTACTTCACAGGAAAAGAATGATAAAATAAATTAAATTGTCGAAAGCAGATGAGGAAGATTATCCACTCTGCTTTCGGCTGGATTCAGGTAAACAAAAAGGTAAATTAGATGACCAGGAATGTTTCCCTGAAATTACGATTATTGAGAAGTTAAGAGGTAAAAGGCAAATGGCGAAGGGTAATAACACAAAAGCAAAAATTGCCCGTGTTGCATGGAAATTGTTTCATGAGAAGGGATATGAGGAGACGACGATCGATGAGATTATCCTGCAGTCTGGAACATCAAAGGGAAGCTTCTATCATTATTATAGTGGAAAGGATGAGCTTCTGGCATCTCTCCCAGAGATCTTTGATGCAAAGTATGAAGAGGTAATGCAGGCGCTGGATCCGGAGATGGACAGCTTTGACAAGCTTATGACGCTCTGCTTCAGTGTACATGATCTGATAGAGTCGGATATCCCGGTAGGGCTTCTGGCGTCACTCTATTCCTCACAGGTGGTGACAAAGGGGGATAAGCATCTTTTAAACCAGAACCGTTTTTACTATAAGATGGTAAATCAGCTGGTCGATGAGGGGCAGCGCCGGGGGCAGATTACCCGCAGTATGCCATATTACGAGATTGCACATATGTATGCACTCTGCGAGAGGGCAATCATCTATGATTACTGCATTTCAGACGGTGGCTATGCGCTTGGAGAGTATACAAGAAAGACAATGCCTTTGCTGTTCGGCGGAGTGCGTGTAAAGCAGGAAGTCAAATAAAAAAGCAGACGGAAAATGCTTCTTAGGGGTATTTTCTGTCTGCTTTTGTGCGTGATAGCCGCGTACAGATCAGGATAGCATTGAGTACCTTTAAAATAAAGGAACCTGGGACGGGAAAATGCAGCTTAAGAAAGGAAAAATGCCAGATGGAACGAGAAAATCAGGAGTACATAAGCATTGTGAATGCAACGGAAAACAACTTGAAACATGTGTCGTTGAAAATTCCGAAAAAGAAAATCACGGTTTTTACCGGTGTGTCCGGTTCGGGCAAATCATCGCTCTGCCTTGATACGATTGCGGCAGAGTCGCGGCGGGAGCTGAATGTGACATTTCCAAGTTTTGTCCAGCAGTTTCTGCCGAAATATGGTCGTCCGGAGGTTGAGCGCATGGAGAATCTTCCGGTCACGATCGTGATCGATCAGAAAAAGCCGGTGGCAAACTCCCGCTCAACGGTCGGCACATACACCGATATCTATGCGCTGCTGCGCCTGCTCTTCTCACGTGTGGGCAAACCGTTTGTCGGCTATTCGGACAGCTTTTCCTTCAACCATCCGAGCGGCAAGTGTGAGCGCTGTGAGGGCCTGGGCGTTGTGACGGAGCTGGACATCCACAAGCTGGTGGATTTTGATAAATGCCTAAACGATGAGGGCGTTATCCAGTGGCCGGCGTTCACAACCGGCGCATGGCGGTGGAAGCGGTACGCGTACAGCGGTCTGTTTGATTTGGACAAGAAGATCAAGGATTATTCGAAGGAGGAGATGGATTTATTTCTCTATTCGCCGCAGATCCGCCTGAAAAACCCGCCGGCAAACTGGCCGAAATCCGCGAAGTATGAGGGCATTTATCCGCGTATGTACCGCAGTATCATTACATCTAAGGAAGGACAGCTTCATAAGAAAGAGCTGGATCGCATTGTCAGCACCTTTACGTGTCCGGAGTGCCACGGGGCGAGACTGAATGCGAAGATCCGGAGCTGCCTGATTAACGGAAAAAATATCTGCGAGGTTTCGGATATGCCGATCCCGGAGGCGGCAGAGTTTATCCGCCAGATCGATGATCCGCTGGCGCGCGATATCAAGACCGAGATCCTGAAGCGGATGAATGCGCTGATTGAGATCGGACTCAGCTATCTTTCTTTAAGCCGTGGAACAGACACTCTCTCCGGCGGCGAGGCGCAGCGTATCAAGATCGCGCGTTACATCAATTCGCCGCTTACCGATATGATGTATGTGCTTGATGAGCCAAGCGTCGGACTGCATTCGCGCGATATCCAGAATCTTAAAAATTCTCTGATCAAGCTGAAAGAGCACGGAAATACCGTGATGATTGTGGAACACCACCGGGAAGTCATTGCGCTGGCGGATCACATTGTGGATATGGGACCGGAAGCGGGCATAAACGGTGGACAGATTATGTATCAGGGAAGCTACGAGAACCTTTTGAAAGCGGACACTGTGACCGGGCGGATGCTGCGGACGAAAACGCCGATGAAGATGGAGTACCGCAAGCCGACCGGATGGTATCAGGTCGAGCACGCGAAGCTTCATAACTTAAAAGATCTGAGCGTAAAACTGCCGCTTGGCGTGATGACGGTCATCGCCGGTGTGGCTGGTTCGGGAAAAAGCTCCCTGATGGAATATTTTATGAGCCAGTATCCAGGCGAGGTGATCTCGATCCGGCAGAAGGATATCGGTATCAATCTGCGTTCGACCCCGGCGACGTATCTGGATATCGCGGATGCGATCCGGGCGCTTTTTGCGAAAGCGAACCATGTCGCACAGGCATATTTCAGTTTCAATTCCAAGGGCGCCTGCCCGGCGTGTCAGGGTAAAGGTGTGATTATATCGGATATGGCATATATGGACTCGATCGAGACGGTCTGCGAGGTCTGCCACGGAACGCGGTATTCGGAGGAAGTGCTGAAATATCAGTACAAGGGAAAGAATATTGCGGAAGTCATGGATATGACCGTCCGTCAGGCGATCCAGTTCTTTGAAGATGCGGATTTTGTGAAGAAACTCGATACGCTGGTACAGGTCGGACTCGGTTACCTGCATCTGAATCAGTCGATGACGACGCTTTCCGGCGGTGAGCTGCAGCGTGTGAAGCTGGCGAGCAAGCTGGATGAGCGGGGACAGATATTTATTCTGGATGAGCCGACTGACGGGCTGCATCTCGACGATATCCGCCGTCTGATGAAGCTTTTCAACCGGATGACCGATCAGGGCAATACGCTGTTTATCATCGAGCACAGCCTGGATGTGATGAAGGACGCCGACTATATCGTGGAGCTTGGACCGGGCGGCGGACTCGCAGGCGGCAGTCTGCTCTTTGCCGGGACACCGAAGGAGATGCTGGAAGCGGAGCGGAGTGTGACGCGGGAGTATCTGCGGGAGAGCTTATAGATAAAAAAATATCTCGAATGCATCGGAAAGTGCATTCGGGATATTTTTAACAACACTCAATCAATTCGTTCAAATACCATGGTAGCTTGAATTTTATCGCCGCCAAGAAAACCCTTGGAGCCAGAAGATGTTGTTGAGATCGTGTGAAGCCGGTATCCTTTGGCCGCTTGTTTATTAATTTCTGATTGCAGATTAGTAAGACTAGCTGTGCCTGAACCAGTGCCAAGTAGTTTTTCTGTTAAAACAACCTGTAAAACAACATATTTGTCCCCATTATTTCCTGCAGCTTTTCCTGCAACATCATCCCATGCCATAATGCTACTCCTCCTTTGCATATTTAAACTGACTTAATGATATCACAATTATATTTCCCTGGAAAGATATTTCTTCGCATCCTTAAAAAACGCTGCCACGATCAGGAGAATGATAAACGCGATCGGAAATGCTGCAATGATGGACACGGTCTGCAGGTTTGCCATTGAATTATCACTGAAAATGAGGACCATCGGCAGTAGAATCAGGCTCAGGGACCAGAAGGTTTTGATCGCCATGTGCGGTTCGTCCTCGCTTGTCAGGTTCTTGTAGGAGTAGGCGGAGGCAACCAGTACGATCGCGTCAAAGCTGGTGGCATAGAAGGCGATCATCGCCGCCGCGAGCAGAACGAGGACCATCGGGGCGAGCGGAAGCGTGCGGATGATGGCAGTGATTGTGGAATAGAGGTCGCCACTGGCGGCATAAAGTCCCATGACATCCAGTTTTCCGAACACCTGGAGTCCCAGGCTGTAGTTTCCGAGGATAATAAAGCTCACAAACGTGCCGCCAAGCCCGAACACGTAGCCGCCGAGGATTGTCTGCCGGATCGTGCGTCCACGAGAGATGGTTCCGATGAAGAACGGGGCAGCGACGCACCAGACCATCCAGTATGCCCAGTAGAACATTGTCCATGTCTGCGGAAATGAGGTGGTGCGCTGTGGGTCGGTGTAGGTGGACAGTCCGATAAAGTTCTGTACCAGATTTCCGATGGAGGAAAAGCCGGTTTCAATGATATAGCGTGCTTCACCGCCAAACAGCAGCACATATGCCAGAAGAGCGAAGAAGAGGTAGACGCAGGACGCCGCGAGCTTCTGGATGCCCTTCATGCCGCTCACGACGGAAACGGTGTATACCAGGCAGGTGACTGCCAGAATCGCGATGGTGATGAGGCGGGTGTCGCTGAATCCGAAGAGTTCGGAGACGATCTGGCTCATCAGAGGGGTCGCCAGCGTAAAAGTCGTGGTTGTGCCGGCCAGCAGTGCGAAGACCGCCATCAGATCAATCAGGGTTCCGGCAAGTCCGTCTGTGTGTTTTCCGAGGATCGGGCGGCAGGCTTCGGAGTATTTCTGTTTATGGCAGCCGCGCACATGAAGCATGAAGCCAAAGGCAGCGGCGAGCACGACATAGAAGCTCCACGGGATCGGACCCCAGTGAAAGAGCGGGTATGTGCTCGCCCAGTCCTGAATACTGCCCATTTCTGCCAGATGCGGGTCATTGGCGTAGAGAACCCACTCACACAGGGAGTAAAAGAGAATGTCCGCCGCAAGTCCGGAGGTAAACATCATCGAACCCCAGGCAAAATTGGAATAGAGCGGCTTCTCATCCGGTTTTCCGAGCCGGATGGTTCCGTAGCGGGAAAAGGCGATGTAGATTGACAGAAGAAAGATGCCGAGTCCGATGGCAAGATAGCCGACACCGAAGTTTTCCCCGAGAAAGCCCCGGAGATTTTCCAACACTGCCTTGGATGCATCCGGCGCAGCCAGAAAGCAGAGACAGAGTATTATAATAAGAAGAAATGGGACGACCATCGTGGTCCAGTCCAGGCGTTTCGGCTCTGGCACTGTTTGGGATTGTGGATTTTGCATGGGAAACCTCCTTTTAATTCATTTGTAAAAATGAGGATTTTTGCAAATGATTCGTGTTCATTTTTTGATAAACAAATTAGATATTGAACACATTATAGCATTGGGAGGGAAAAAAAGCAATGAAAAATTGGGAAAAAAGGGGAATCGATGTAAAAATGCGGCAAATTCCGTTACTGGGCACGTATGCGTGAACGGTAACGAATCGATAGAAAAATGTATGGGAGGCGGCAATGGAAAAATCCTGCCGCCTCCCTACTGCTCAATCTGCACATCAAACCCCAGTCCGCGCAGCATGTTCGCATAATTCTCCATATCCTGGCCGGAGAAGGTCTGCTCGCGGGCAAGAGCCGGAGATTGTGTGTATTTTTCATATTTAATGATCCCCAGATTTGAATAGGAGAGCAGAATTACATGTCTGATGTGGTGCTCAGACAAAAGGTGGGCATACCTGCGGGCATCGATGAGCGTGTCGTTGATGCCGGGGGTAATGGTAATGCGGGCCGCCACTTTTTTGCCGATAGCGATGGCAAAGTCCAGATTTTCCAGAATCGAATGATTTGAGACACCGGTGAACTGGACATATTTCTTTTCAGAATAATGTTTTAAATCGATGATAATCATGTCCGCGTTGGCGATGAAGCGGGAGAAAGCCAGCGGTTTGGCGAAAGCGGTCGTCTCAATCGCGGTGCGGATGCCGTGTTCTTTACATTTTTTCAGGACAGCGGTGGCTGCTTCCGGCTGCATCAGCGGATCGCCGCCGGAGAGAATGACGCCGCCATTTCCATAGAGCTCCCGGTCGGCAAGAATTTTTTCCATGATTTCATCCATATTCATCATCTGACCGACGAAATGAAGCATTCGGGACGGACAGTGATCCGTACAGGCACGGCAGAATGTACAGGTGTCCGGGGTAAAGGTGAGACGGTTGTCTGAAAATGCCAGACTTCCGGTGGGACATTCGCTGACACAGAGATTGCAGTAGAGACAGTGCTTGCTGTCCCAGAGAATCCGGGTCGGGCGCTCATGCGCCTGCGGTGTTGAACACCAGACACAGCGCAGGGGGCATCCTTTAAAATAAATTGTAGTCCGCAGCCCGGAACCGTCAGCCAATTCATTTCGTTTGATCTTAAATATATTCGCCTGCATGAATACAATACTCCTGAAAATCCTTCTGATATTTATAAAACACGATAAGACATTGAGTATTCCGGCACGGAACGGCACCGGAATTCCGAATGGATTCGTAATACATCTGAATGCAAAATACAGGCTAACTATAGCATAAAGGAGATAAAAAGTAAATGAGACAGTTTCTCCAATTTGCTGCTTGATTTTTTTACAAAGATTTGACAAAAAAACGGGAATAAATTTTACAAATAAGCGTTATAATAAAACAGGTTCGAGAGAGAATATGTGTGAACGCTGCGAAAGAGCAGGTTATACAGCGGCAGATTTGCCAACTGGCACATATCGAAAAAGAAACCACGAAGGAATACCGCGAGAGATCGGGCGGCTGGCTTAAAATGAAGCGCGAAAACAGCTGCAGGAAAAAGATGGAAGATGGCGGGGAAGATATGGAATTGAAATATGAACTCTGGAAAGAGAGTATATTTCAAGAAAAAGTTATATGTGAATGTAGGAAGCGTCTGTCGGGATATCGGCGGGCGGTTTTTTGTTTCATAGTAGAATTAAATATATCATTTGTGAAATTACAGTATTATACATAATTTCTATACACAAAAGAGGTATTTGTTTATGTTATGAGCACAGGCTTACAACACTTATTAATAAGAATTAATATAAGGTACTTTTAACGAAAAATTCACGGAAAATCACGCTTACAACGTGAAAAACACGGTTGTATTTAGGAAATAAACTTGTTATAATGAGTGGCTGAAATGGAAAATGTAAAACAAAAAAGAAAAAAGTTGGGAGGTTACGAAGGTGAAAAGATTGAGTGCGTTTTGCGCGAGCCTGGGATTATTTTTGATGGCAAATCCGATGACGGCTCTGGCAGCAGAACAGGAAGGCGGTGCATCGGCATCCTCTGTGCCGCTCTGGATGTGTATTCCATTTGCGGGACTGCTTCTCTGTATTGCGATTCTGCCGCTTGTGAAGGCAGAATGGTGGGAAGAGCACCAGCCTCATGCGGTTGCTCTTTGGTCAATTCTTTTTATCATTCCGTTTGCGATGCGTTACAGTGCGGGGACAGCACTGGAAACGGTTCTGGAATGCCTGGTCAATGACTATTTGACCTTTATTATTTTGTTATTTGGACTTTTCTGCGTTGCCGGTAATATCACGATGTCCGGTGACCTGGCAGGTTCTCCGCGTGTCAATGTGGGATTACTGGCACTGGGAACCCTGCTTTCAAGCTGGATCGGTACGACCGGTGCCAGTATGCTGATGATTCGTCCGGTTGTCAAGATGAATGCATGGAGAAAGAAGAAACGTCATATCATTATCTTCTTTATTTTCCTTGTATCCAACATCGGCGGATGTCTGACCCCGATCGGTGACCCGCCTCTGCTGATGGGCTTCATGCGCGGCGTACCGTTCTTCTGGAGCTTACATCTGGCGCCGATCTTATTCTTCAATATGCTGGTGCTGCTGACAATCTTCTATTTTATTGATAAGAGGGCATATCGTCAGGATATCGCGAGCGGTCTGAAACCGGATATCAGCAAACCGGGTACCGAAGTGAAGCTGCGCGGCGCGCACAACCTGATTTTCCTGGTTATGATCGTGGCAGCCGTTATTTTAAGCGGTACCTTACCGTCCATGCCGCAGTTCCAGGATGCAGCCGGAAAGGTGCTTGGCATCCACCTGTTTGGAGAGGTAGAATTAAGCTATCCGGCCATCATTGAGATTGTGATCATTCTGGTGGCGGCCTTCCTGTCCTTCAAGACCACGAAGGTTGAGATCCGCCGTGAGAACCACTTTACCTGGGGCGCGATTCAGGAGGTTGCAGTTCTGTTTATCGGTATTTTCATCACGATGCAGCCAGCCCTGATGATTCTGAAAGCAAATGGCGCGAACCTGGGCATCTCCGAGCCATTTGAAATGTTCTGGGCGACCGGTCTGCTGTCCAGCTTCCTGGATAACACGCCGACCTATCTGGTATTTTTAACAACGGCAGGTGCGCTTGGATTTACGGAGGGCATGGTGACGACGTTAGGAACGGTTCCGATCAAGATGCTGATGGCGATCTCCTGTGGTGCGGTATTTATGGGTGCGAACACCTACATCGGAAATGCACCGAACTTCATGGTTAAGTCGATTGCGGATGAAAACGGTGTGCGTATGCCGTCCTTCTTCGGATATCTGCTCTGGTCGCTCGGTATTCTGGTTCCGGTCTTTGCACTTGATATGCTGTTATTCTTTTTATAGGGGGTGAGTGACGATGAGCAACAATCAGGAACATACCAATACAGATAATATGGAAAATCAGACGCAGCAGGCGCTTGAAAAGGACAGCGCCCAGTATGCGAATGAAGTAACGGGTGCGGAAAATGCAGCCGAAAAGGATTCAGCAGGGAAGAAGCCGGGCAGCACGGTGCCTGGAAGAGATGAAAAACGAATCCGTGAACTGGCGGAGAGTATTTACGATCTGGATGCGGAGGTTTATGCACAGTTAGGTTCTTCTCTGGGACGTGTTTTCAACCGTGACCGGAAGCGCTGCGTGGATGAGCTGACTCATCTGATGCTGACACGCCCGCAGGGTAACCTGGTTCGAAGTGAGATTGCCCTGATCGGAAACATGGCGCGTACCATCGAGAATAAGGAAGAGCGGAAGCTCGTCATGACCGAGTACAACCGGATTCTGACCGAAGTCATGAGTCTGCCGACCAGTTTCGCGAGCGGCGACGTTATCAACGCAGAGCTGGCGAAGCTGAATACATTTAACCTGAAAAACCGTTTCTCCGAAAATGACCACCTGATCGTATGTATCAGCTGGACCTACGGAAGCGGCGGTGTAAATATCGGATTTAAGCTGGCAGATAAGTTGAAAATCAATTTCTACGACGCGGAGATCTTTGAAGCGGTTCTGAAACGTCTTGAGGCTCAGAAAGATTCTATACAGGATTCTGTCAGCTACGGAATCAAGCCGGGAATCAAGAAAGAGCCGGCGCACGATCAGGATGCCAATGTAAACCCGAGTGAGGCATTCATCCCGGAGCGCCATCTGACCCTGCGCCAGCGCATGCGCGAGTTCAGCCGTTTCCACGGATTGCCGAAGCGTGATGCGGTCTTCTTCAACGAGAGCGACCTTCTGGTTGACATGGCGAAGAAGGAAGATTTTGTTATTCTGGGACGATGCGGAGATGCTATCATGGCAAATAACAACATCCCGCATATCAGTATCTACATCACGGCGCCGTTTGAGCAGCGTATCAAACGTGCGATGGAGATTGATAGCTCCCTGACGGTCAAGCAGGCACGCCATATGTTAAAGCATCTGGATCATGTCCATAGCCAGTACTATCATTACTATACAAACCGAAACTGGGGACATTCCAACAACTATGATCTCTGTATCAACAGTGCCAGCTACGGTATCGATGGAACCGTGGATTTCATCTATCGGATGATCACGGCGCGGGAAGAGGATAAATAAGAGAACGGCTGAAGATGATGGGAGTCAGCGAAAGACAACAGACGCTGCTCCCAGATTCTTCGGTCGTTTTTTAACATTTATAGTTTACTGCCAATAGGATGTATAACTAAAAAGATTCAGAATTTTTGCGGCGGAATACTTGCAAATTTGAGGGAAAGCCAGTATACTAGGTACCATATCACAGGGAAGTCCTTCGAAAGCGGGAGATTGGAAGAGGCATCCTTCTCGAAAGGAGAAATAAATTATGGAAGAAAGAATGATGCGCCGCGTAGCGGATTCAGCTGTTATCCAGACACAGCTTGTATTAAATAGTCACTTAAATGGTGCTGGTCGTTTGTTTGGCGGTCAGCTGATGGAATGGATCGACATTGTAGCGACCGTTGTTGCGCGCCGCCACGCGCACTGCAATCCGACAACTGCATCGGTTGATAACCTGCAGTTCAAAGAGGCAGTCCACCTGAACAATACCCTGATTATCGAGGGTAAGCTGACTTATGTCGGCAGAACCTCCATGGAAGTGCGCGTCGATACATTCGTAGAGTCTTTAAGCGGCGCGCGTAAACTGGTTAATACCGCTTATGTGGTTATGGTAGCGCTGGATGAAAACGAGCATCCGATGGAAGTTCCGGGACTGCTTGTTGAGACCGATGAGGAGAAGGCAGAGTGGGAAGCTGGCGTGAAGAGAAACGACTTGCGGAAACACCGCCGTGCGGAGAACTACTAATCGGCAGTGTTTTTGTTTGGGAAAGGGAATTTGCATAAACCGGAAACAGATGTAATAAGATGTAAAAAACGTTCTCAGGGGAACTCCCATGAAGGAATATATCGAGGAACGGGCGGTTGCGATCGCTAATTACATCATAGACTACAATGCGACAGTGCGACAGGCGGCCCGGAAATTTGGGATCAGTAAATCTACCGTGCATAAAGATGTGGCCGAGCGCCTTTCCCATATCAATCCGCCGCTTGCATCCCGGGCGCGTGTGGTACTGGACATCAACAAAGCGGAACGCCATATCCGGGGCGGGATGGCGACGAAAGAAAAATATGAGCATGAGCACCAGCTGCGCGCGTGCAGCCGGGACGAGGAATAGAAAAGCTGGTAAAATTGGAGCTGAAAGCAGAAAAAGGGGCATTCCGCCTGGACGGGCGGAGTGCCATTTTTTCTGCTTCATTGCAAACTATTTCAAAATATGCTATAGTAGCTTCGATCCATAAAGCTATATGTCAGCCAGATTCAGGCATATGGCAGCGTAGGAGGAACGGGAAAATTCTGAATTGAAAGATAAAAAACAAAGAGGAAGAATGGATAGATGGAACCAAGACAGGCAATCCTGGTAGTCAGCTTCGGGACAAGCTACAATGACAGCCGAGAAAAGACGATCGGAGCGGTTGAGCGTGCAGTGGCGGAGGCATTTCCGGCATATGAGGTGCGCCGGGCATTTACCAGCCAGAGGATCATTGATAAATTGAAAAAGCGGGATCAACGGTCGATCGACAATTTGAAGGAGGCACTTGACCGGGCAGCAGCCGATGGGATTAAAAGTCTGATTGTGCAGCCGACCCATCTGATGGATGGATTTGAATACATGGATGTAAAAGCGGAAGTGGAAGCGAATCAGGGGCGTTTTGAACGGCTGGCGCTGGGAGCACCGCTTCTTGCCAGTGAAGCGGATCTGGATGCGGTAATCCGGGCGATGGCAGGAGAACTGGGCGGATATGACGATGGAAAAACGGCACTCTGTCTGATGGGGCATGGGACAGACGCGGCTTCCAATCAGGTGTATCAGAAGATGCAGGATAGGATGATCGCGGGCGGCTATGCAAATTATTACATCGGAACCGTGGAGGCGCAGCCGGATTTACAGGCGGTGATCGAGAAATTGGGCGCGCAGAAACACTATCAGAGGGCAGTGCTGCAGCCGCTCATGGTGGTTGCAGGCGACCATGCGAATCAGGATATGGCAGGTGAAGAGGAGGATTCCTGGAAGAGCCGCCTGGAACGCGCCGGATACCAGGTGGAATGCCGCATCCGGGGACTGGGAGAGGTTGAGGCGATCCGGAAGCTGTATGTGGCGCACGTGAGAGAGGCAGAGTGGGAAAAATGAAGAAAATAGGATGGATAACGGGAAAGAAAAAGTTACTTAGGCTGGCAGGGCTGTCGCTTATGGGGGTGCTGCTCTTGAGTGGCTGCGGAAATACGGGAAAGAGTGCGGTGGCGGCAGCGTCGTCTACATCTGCCAGTGAGACATCCAATGAGGCGGGTAAAGGTTCGAAAGTGTCCCAGCCGGCAGAAAACGTGGATGCACAGGTGGCGGAGGCATCACTTCCACAGCCGGGTGAGGCGATCAGTGCGTCCCTGACCTGGAAATCGCGGATGGAGCTTGCCTATGCGACCCAGTTTGCGGTCGATACCTATGAGGATGCGGACGGGATGCAGTACGAAGCAGTTTCGGTTGCGGATGGAAGCCGTTTTCTTCTGATTCCAGAGGGCGGAAAGGTGCCGGAAGATCTTCCAGATTCGATCCAGGTGCTTAAGCGCCCGGTCAAACAGATTTATCTGGTAGCGACCGCGACCATGGATATGTTCCGGATGCTGGGAGCGCTCCCGGATATCCGGTTTTCGGGAACCGATGCGTCGGGCTGGTACATCCCGGAGGCAAAGGAGGCGATGGAGAATGGGTCAATTCTCTACGCAGGCAAGTACAGCGAACCGGATTATGAGCGGATCGTCTCGGAGGGCTGCGGTCTGGCAATAGAAAATACGATGATTCTCCATTCGCCGGAGGTAAAAGAAAAGCTGGAAAGCTTCGGAATCCCGGTGCTTGTGGATCATTCCAGCTACGAAGCACATCCGCTGGGGCGGACGGAATGGATCCGCCTGTATGGAGTGCTGACCGGAAAAGAAAAAGAGGCGGAAGCGGCATTTGCAAAGCAGGAAGCGGCGTTGCAGCGTGTTACAGAAGAAGGTTCGGATGCGGAGAACGCAGGCGGGAGCGTAAAAACAGAACAGACGGCACAGGCGGAAAAGCCGTCGGCGGCATTTTTCTATATTACGAACCAGGGCAGCGTGAACGTGCGCCGTTCCTCTGATTATATACCGAAAATGATAGAATTAGCGGGCGGCAGATACATATTCGGGCATCTGGGGGATGACGGAAAGCGGTCTTCGACCGTCAATATGCAGATGGAAGAATTTTATGCAGCCGCGAAAGAATCCGATTATCTGATTTATAACAGTACAATCGACGGGGAGATTCACTCAATTTCGGAGCTTTTGGCAAAAGCGCCGGTTCTCAAGGATTTCAAGGCGGTACAGGCGGGAAATGTCTGGTGCACGACGAAGAATCTCTATCAGGAATCCATGTCGGTTGGAGCAATGCTGGAAGATATCCATGCGATTTTCAGCGGAAGCCAGGAAGATGGGACATATCTGTATAAATTGCAGTCGTGAGGAAGGAAAGTGTAATAAAGATAGATAGGAGAAACGATGCGTTCAGTATCAGTAGCAAACAGACAAAAACAGGAAAAAGGACAAAGAAACCTGGCGCAGGCAGGCAGACAGGTGCGGATCGCAGGCGCATTTCTGCTTCTGATTATGCTGCTGCTCCTGTCGCTTATCTGGAGTATCTGTTCAGGCAGTGTATCGGTTCCGATCATGGAATTTTTACAGGAACTGCGGGAGCCTAAGCTGCGTGGAATGGCGTGGACGATCATCTGGGAGATCCGTCTGCCGCGCGCGCTGGCGGCGCTGATCCTTGGCGGGGCGCTGGCACTGTCAGGGTATCTGTTACAGACCTTTTTCCACAATCCGATCGCGGGTCCCTTTGTGCTGGGAATTTCTTCCGGTTCAAAACTTTTGGTGGCACTTGTGATGGTCGGATTTCTGGAATGGAATATTACGATCAATTCGGGGATGCTGGTGGCAGCGGCATTTGCCGGAGCGCTTCTCTCTATGCTGTTTGTGCTCCTGGTCGCGCGGAAAATGGAACAGATGGCAATGCTGATCGTCGGGGGCGTGATGATCGGCTATATTTGCTCGGCAATCACGGATTTTGTTGTGACCTTCGCCAGCGATGCGGATATTGTCAACCTGCATAACTGGTCGCGCGGAAGTTTTTCTGGTATGACCTGGGAAAATGTGGCAGTCATGGTGGGCGTGACCTTTGTCTCAGCGGCAGCGGTGTTTCTGTTATCCAAACCGATCGGCGCATACCAGATGGGGGAGACGTATGCGAAAAGTATGGGAGTCAATGTCGCACATCTGCGTTTCTTTATGGTGATTTTGTCCAGCATCTTATCTGGCTGCGTAGCGGCATTTGCCGGTCCGGTTTCCTTTGTGGGAATCGCGGTTCCGCATCTGATCCGCTGGCTGTTTGCCGATACAAGACCGCTGGTGCTGATTCCGGGCTGTTTCCTGGGCGGAAGCGTGTTCTGCCTGTTCAGCGACTGGCTGGCGCGGACGGTCTTTGCCCCGACGGAATTGAGCATCAGCACGGTAACAGCTGTCTTCGGTGCGCCGGTCGTGATTTTTGTGATGATGCGGAAACATCGAAAGAGCACCTGAAGCATAGAGCAGCAGAGGAGAAAATACCATGAATCCAGAAACTGAGGAGAAGATCTACTTTTATACAGAGGACTTACAGGTTGGATACGGTGGAAAACAGATCTTAAATCCAGTCCGGATCGGGATAAAGAAGGGTGAGATCCTGACTTTAGTCGGACCGAATGGAGCCGGAAAATCGACCATTTTAAAGAGTGTCGCCGCGCAGCTTCCCCCTCTGGGAGGTGCGGTTTACCTGGACGGCGCGGACCTTCTGGGAATGAAGGGAACGGAGCGCGCACGGCGGATGGCGGTCATGTTTACGGAAAAGGTCCATGCAGAGTGGATGACCTGCCGGGATGTTGTGGCAGCCGGGCGTTATCCGTACACGGGGCGGTTTGGTGTCCTCTCGGAGGAGGACTGGAAGGCAGTTGATGAGGCGATGGAGGCAGTGCAGGTATCAGAGCTTCGGGAGCGGGACTTCCAGACGCTCAGCGACGGTCAGCGGCAGCGGGTGATGCTGGCGCGGGCGCTCTGTCAGGAGCCGGAACTGCTGCTTCTCGATGAGCCGACTTCCTATCTGGATATCCGTTATAAGCTGGAATTTATGTCGGTCTTGCAGGAGCTGGCGCGCCGCAAGAAGGTGGCAGTCATTTTATCCATTCATGAACTTGATCTGGCCGAGCGCGTCTCTGACTGGGTGCTGTGCGTCAGCCCGGGGCAGGAAAGTCAGTTTGGACGCCCGGAAGAGATGCTGACTCCGGAACATCTTTCCGAGCTTTTCCAGGTCGAGGAAGGGCGCTTCCGTCAGACAGGCGGCAGTATGGAGCTTCCACGTCCGGAGGGGGCACCAGAGGTGTTTGTGCTGGCAGGAGGAGGAAGCGGGCGCGCTGTCTTCTGGCAGCTTCAGAGAGCTGGAACCACGTTTGCGGCAGGGATCGTATCGGAAGCCGACTTAGATTATCCGGCGGCTTGTACATTGGCGTCCAGATTGATTGCAGTCCCCGCATTTGAAGAAATATCAGAGGAAAAGGAACAAGAAGCCAGAGAATGTCTGGATGCGTGCCAGTGCGTGATAGCGTGCCGCAGGCAGTATGGGGGCTGGGCGGCGGCGAACGACCGGCTGCTGGCGTATGCCAGGGAAAAAGGAAAAAAGATTGAATATCACAACCTTCCGCTTCATAAAATGCAGTAAATCAAAGCATTTTGCCGCGTGGCTGCGTGCAGGGGAGCGGGAGGTTTTTTATTTGATGAAAAGTAAGAAAAGCAGGAAAAAATGGCTTCTAAGCCTTATGGCTGTGATGGGAATCTTTCTGGCGGGGGTCTATGCGGTTGCATGCGGCGGTGAAAAACAGGCAGAAAAATTGCGGGATCTGGAATTTGCCGTCATAGGTCCCGATGAGACGCCGCAGGAGCTGGCGCAGATCATAGAAGAAAAGAAGAACGATTCCTTCCGCCTGACTTACACAAGCGGAAATGACCTCTACATAGCTGCCGGGTACGGCAAGCAGGAGACCGGCGGCTACAGCATTACGGTTCCGGAGTTGTACCTGACGGACAATTCGATCATCGTCAAGACCGAGTTAAAAGGACCGGAGAGAAGCGAGCCGACCGGGGAAGAGCCGTCGTATCCGTATATTGTGCTGCGGACGGAACTGCTGGAGGAACCAGTGGTATTCCAGTAGTTTCCTATGAAACAAAAAAACAGGAACCGGCGAGAGTATCATCCGGTTCCTGTCTTTATGCAGTTTCTGCAGAACGATTTCCGCAGGATTTCCTATATGAGTATAAGACTGGTTTCCTGATTACAGGGAAAGAGCCTCTTTTACCTTGGAAATGATGTGAAGTCCGATGTCTCTGGAAGCATCTACGGACTGAGCACCGATGTGCGGGGAAACGATGAAGTTGTCGCACTCGAACAGCGGGCTTGCGAATGTATCATCACCTGTCAGACCGCTGCCAGCCAGCTCGTTCTCCATAACGTCTGCTGCGTAGCCGCCGATCTTGCCAGCTTTCAGAGCCTCGTACATGTCTTTCTCGTTTACGATACCACCACGGCTCATGTTCAGAACAACTGCATCATCCTTCATCTCAGCGATGGACTTAGCGTTGAACAGATCCTTTGTCTCTGGTGTCAGCGGTACGTGGATAGATACGAAATCAGCTACCTTTAACATCTCGTCTACGGACATGCCAGTTGCATGCTCTTTCTCGAAATCTTCCGGTTTCAGGAATGGATCGTAAGCAACGACAGTCATACCAAATGCACGGCCAAGTTCGCCGACTCTCTTACCGATACGACCGAAGCCCATAACGCCCAGAGTCTTGCCGCGAAGCTCACGACCTTCGAATTTATATTTGTTCCACTCGTGTTTTACTTTTACATCGTAGTTAGCTGTGAAAGTACCACGGGAGATATCTAACATTTTGGAAATGGTCAGCTCTGCAACTGCGTTAGCGTTTAAGCCCGGTGCGTTGAAGATCTGGATTCCTTTGGATTTTGCATAGTCCATATCAATGTGGTTCAGACCAACGGAGCAAACGCCGATAACCTTCAGGTTCTTAGCAGCGTCGATGATCTCCTGATCGATCTTCGGATCTACACGCATGATCAGAACGTCTACGTCACCGATTTCAGCTAATAACTGATCCTTGGTGGACGGCAGATTCTCTGCAGTTTTAACTTCCATGTATTTGCTGAGTTCTTCAGCAATACCAGCGTATACTTTGTCAATGATAAGACACTTCATAGTTTAATTTCCTCCGCTCTTATTTTGTAAAATGTACCTATATGCAAGTATACCTAAAATCTGCTGTCCAGTCAAGTCATTTTGCCGTACCAAAAAGAAACTCGTATTCGATTTTTTGTATAACACTTATAAGTAAATGCTGGATAAAAAGGTGTTTTTGTAGAAAATACCGCGAGGGCGATTTATAAATTGTATTTTGAGATAGGGCAGACTATAATAAAGGTACGATGCAGTTCAAAGTCCGGTTCCGGACGGCATTCGATGATTCTGCCCGCAAAGAGGGCATCTGTGATTCACAGAAATATCCGGGTATTTATGAAATTTCATAATGCATTTTTTGTTTCAGGGGAAACTGCGTCCTATGAAACAAAAAAGCAGTCATATGATTTCGTGGTGCTGAATATAAGTATCATATCGGCATTTAGAAAACATGGCATCTTATATCTTGAATGATATTTGTGTGTGATGCGGTATTTTATGCTGATTTAAACTCAGGACAGAAAATTTCAGGTTACTGTTCATTTAATGCGAAGCCACGGCAAATTCCGTTACGTGGCACGTATGCGTGAACAATAACAATTTTAGAAAGGATGGAGAAGGTTGAGAGAGGAGTACGGAAATTTAGAACGTGCTTACGAAAGAATGCGGTTCGGCTGGCAGGAGACATTTGCCGGGGAATGGCAGAAAGGGAGAATGTATGGGGAAAAGAGAAGACAGAAGATATGGCTGGAGGCTGGCAGTGCTGACATTTGTGCTGCTGTGCCTGCAGGGCACCGGCGGACAGGCTTACGCACAGGAAGATAAGGTGGGAGAACGGCGGATCCGTTATTCTTCTTCCTATTTGAAAGAGGCTGAGATACCAGAAGCGCCGGAAGAATATCTGGAAGAGGGGGAAATTACCTATCGGCTTGTGGGGACAGAGATAGAGGCGGTGCCGGTGCGCGGCAGAACGCGGGAGGTTTCGGGGGAGATGGTCTATCCATCCGTGACGCGGGAACAGGAGATCCCGGCGAGAGCGCCGATGGAGGTGGAGGATCGGGAGAGCCGGAAGACGGTATCGGTTATGCTGGATCTGAAAAGAACCTCTTATGAGAACGAACACTGGCAGGATGGATTTGAGATTTCGGTCGTATTTCACGAATACGGGGCGGACACATACCGGCTGGGTGGAACTGTCGTGATGCATGATGAAAAAGTGCCGCCGTTGGAGGCGTGCAGGGAAGAACTGCTTGCAAGTGCAGGGCTATCGGAGGATGAGGTGCAGATTGAGTCGGCAAGCTGGGAGGGAGATGCTTATCAGGATGAGGCTGGCATCTGGTGCCGCAATGCGGCGGTACAGGCAAAACGCCGCGTATGGGACTGCCGGGCAGTGTACGGGGGAACGGTCAGACTTCCGGCATATGAGCGTTACCGGAGGCGGATGGAGTATGAAAAAGCGGAACCGGATGTGGAAGAGATGACAGAAATAGAAGCGGATCCGGGAACTCTGGTGGAAATAGAGACTGCGCCGGTGGAAAACCTCCCGCTTCCGTTCTGGAGACGGTGGATTCACTACGGACTGACGATCAGTGTAAGTCTGCTGCTGCTTTTACTGGCATGGCTTGGATTTCGGCAGCTGCGGCGGATGGCGCGTGAAAAAAACGAACGGTAGGTTATGTGGGCGCAGTTGATAAAAGGAAAAAAGTGCCGTATACTAGAAAACTGGTAAGCTGGCGGTTATGGTTCGTGTAAAAAAAATTTTGAAATCAGAGGCACGATGGGAGGATATGCCGGCAGCCAGAATCGGGGATCAGACCAGAAAGAAGAGGAAAAACGGCGTGACAAGAGATGTTGTATTTAAAATGGAACGTCCGGGACTGGTAGAAGTCGGACAGACAGTAGAGGTGACGGAGTCGGTGACGCCGTTTAATGTCAATTATATGATTGAACCGGCGGTGGCGATGTCGGGGCTTTTTAAGCTGAATGATCGGATTCCCGCCGATCACGGCGTGGTAAAGGCGATCGAGGAAAATGACCGCGGTTACTATGTGACAGTTACGTTTGAGTATGAATAAAAGGACAGAAAGGGAAAAAGATGGCAGGAAAAATACCGAACGATCCGATTATGTGCCTGAGCTTTGTGAACACACAGCTCAGAGATTTTTACCCGGATTTAGATGAATTATGCAGTGCGTTTGATACAGAACGGTCGGAGCTTGAGAAGAAGCTGCAGGCGGTGGGATATACCTATGACAGAGAAAAGAACCAGTTCCGCTAGGGCACGGTCAGGCTTTACGCTGGCAGAGCTGCTGATTGTGACCGGGATTGTGTCGATTCTCGTTGCAGTTTCGATCCCGATCATGTCCGGACAGGTACAGAAAGCGAAGGAAGTGCGGGCGAAAGCCGAGGCGAGGATTCTATGCACGGCGCTCTGGATGTATCTGCATGATTTGGATGAGCAGGACATTCATCCGGAAAGCTGGGAGCTGATGATGGATCTGGGTGGTTCTTTCCGGGATCGGGGAGAAAATCCGCTGGAAAACTATCTGGATGGAGAGATTTCTGAGGATGTGTCTATCTACAGCGTGTATTACAGCGATACACTGGAAAGCTATGGGGGAATCTTGTGCGAGATAGGTGGAATCGAGGTGGAAGCGCTGACCAGCGGAAAGACGGAGATTGTGAATCCATAGATAATAGAGAGAGGCAGGATGTCTTACAAGGAAAGTCTTGTAAAACCCTGCTTCTTTCTATATAATGAGACAGTAAAGCTGTCTGTCTGGAAATGAAAATAGCAGGATAAAAACCAGACGGTTTCGGACAGATACAAGAGAAAAGAGAGGTATCAGTATGTTTCGCGCGATAAAGATAGTAGGAACGATCGTCAGCTTCCTTGTTGGTTCCATCGGCACATTGCACCGTATGGATAAACAGGGACAGGTAGATCCGGTCGCAGTGGAGGAAGAAAGCACCCAGATGGTGCGTAATATTTTTGAAAAACTGCTCAAAATGGCAGGTGTGACGGTAGAGGTGCGCGGATATGAAAATATTCCGCAGGATCGCCCGGTGCTCTATGTTGGAAACCACCGGAGCTATTTTGATATCCTGGTCGGCTATACGACGGTTCCGGGACTGATGGGATTTGTGGCAAAGAAAGAGATGGAGAAGATTCCGCTCTTGTCAAAATGGATGCTCAATGTCAACTGTCTGTTTTTAGATCGGAATAATATAAAAGAAGGTTTAAAAACGATTCTGGCGGGGATCGAGAAGGTGCGCCGCGGCGTTTCTGTCTGGATTTTTCCGGAGGGAACCCGCAATAAAAATGAACAGCTTTCCGATCTACTTCCATTTAAAGAGGGAAGCTTAAAGATTGCAGAGAAATCTGGCTGTCCGGTTGTTCCAGTGGCGATCAAGGGAACAGCGGAGGTCTTTGAGAAGCATATTCCGCTTATTTGTCCGAGCCATGTCGTGATTGAGTTCGGCGAGCCGTTCATCGTGAAAGAGCTGGATCCGGAGAACCGGAAGTTTGTCGGCGCATATACGAGAGAAAAGATCGCAGGGATGCTTTCAGAGATGGAAAAGGAGAACAACTAAGAGATGGATTTGCTGGAGATAAGAGGGCGTCTGGATCAGATTGACACCCAGATAGAAAAGTTATTTGAGGAGAGAATGCGCCTTTGCAGCGAGGTGGCAGAGTATAAGATCGCGACCGGAAAGGCGGTTTACGATGCCGAACGTGAGAAACAGAAGATCGAGTCAGTTCAGGCGATGGCAGAGGGCGAGTTCAACAAGCAGGCGGTTGCCGAGCTGTTTTTGCAGATGATGACGCTGAGCCGCCGGTATCAGTATCAGACGATCGCAGGGCGCGTCGGCGGTCCGGATCTGGGCTTCCATAAGGTGGAGAAGCTTGAAACAGCCGGAAAACGCGTGGTGTTCCAGGGATTAGAGGGCGCTTACGGTCATGCGGCGGCGCTGCAGTTCTTTGGAAAAGACGCGGATATCCATCATGTACGCCGGTTCGAGGATATGATGGTGGAGATTCAGGAGGGAAAAGCTGATTTTGCGGTGCTCCCGATTGAAAATTCTTCCGCCGGTGCCGTGACGGACAACTATGATCTGCTTTTAAAATACGACAATGTGATTGTGGCGGAGACATTTCTGCCGGTACACCACTACCTGCTTGGCACACCGGATGCGGAACTTTCCGATGTGAAGCGTGTTTATGCACATCCGCAGGCGCTGATGCAGAGCAGCGACTTCTTAAACCAGCACGACTGGCAGCAGCTAAGCATGGAAAATAATGCTGTGGCGGCACAGAAGGTACGCGATGAGAAGGATCCGTCACAGGCGGCAGTCGCAGGTGAGGTAGCAGGAGAGATTTACGGACTCAAAAAGCTGGCAGGTCCGATCAACAACTGTCCGGACAACACGACCCGTTTCCTGATTCTGGCGAAGGAGCGCGTCTATCAGGCGGGCGCGGAGAAAATCAGCCTCTGCTTCGAGCTGCCGCACCGCAGCGGTACGCTGTACAGCATGCTCGGCAATTTTATTTTCAATGATGTCAATATGCGGATGATCGAGTCCCGCCCGATCCCGGAGGAGAGTTGGCAGTACCGCTTCTTCGTGGACATCGAGGGAAACCTGGAGGATGCCGGTGTGCAGAATGCACTGTACGGAATCATGCGCGAAGCGAAAAATGTAAAAATATTAGGAAATTACTAGACTCTTTAGCTTAGGACAAGATGAAATGGGTTACTGTCCGCGGGAGGCATTTTTGGAACCGAAAGTGCCGCAAAAGAATGTGATGGTAACCGGAAAGGCAAAATGATGGAAGAAAGAAGAAAAAATACGATGATTTTATACCGCAACCTGCGGTATCAGCAGTTATTTGACGATATGTGCAGCCTCTTAAAACCAGAGGAAGGCGGGGCACGCCCGGATGCGTATGCATGCGCGAGCCAGCTCATCGATCTGGCAGTGACCTATGGATTCCGCGGAAACCTGTGGCATTGTTTCCTGGCGTTCTGCATGGCAAACAATGAAAATGCCTACAGCACATCCTGCGAGATCATCGGACCGGTCGGTGGCAGCTTAAGCGAGCTTGCCCGTCACGATTTTGCACAGGTCAGAGAGCTTTTTTCCCTGGATATTGCCCGTCTGGACGAGGCTGAAAACGGCATCTGGTCGGAGATGAAGCATTACGAAAATGCGCTGGAAAACAGCAAGGCGTTCAACCACCGCATCCGCGACCGGATCGTTGAATTATCGGTTTCACTGGAGAATGCGGAGAGTGATCAGGAATTTCAGGATATCGTGACCGAATTTTATAAAGAATTTGGTGTCGGCAAGTTTGGTCTTAACAAAGCATTCCATATTATCATGGATGACGAGGCAAAGCAGGTCGATATCGAGCCGATCACGCGCGTGGAACATATCGAGCTGAACGATCTGGTCGGCTATGAGCTGCAGAAAGCCAAGCTGATTGAGAATACCGAGGCATTTATCGAGGGGCGCGCGGCAAACAATTGCCTGCTTTTCGGTGACAGCGGTACTGGTAAATCATCCAGTATCAAGGCGATCTTAAATCAGTATTATGACCGCGGACTCCGCATGATCGAGGTGTACAAGCACCAGTTCCGCGGACTGTCAGATGTCCTGGAGCAGATCAAAGACCGCAACTACAAATTTATCATTTATATGGACGATCTTTCCTTTGAGGAATATGAGCTGGAATATAAATATCTGAAAGCAATCATTGAGGGTGGTCTCGGCATTAAGCCGCAGAATGTCCTGATTTATGCGACATCGAACCGCCGTCACTTAATCCGCGAAAAATTCAGCGATAAGCGCGAGCTGGACGACGATCTGCACTCCAACGATACGGTGCAGGAAAAACTGTCCCTGGTTGCGCGTTTTGGCGTCACGATCTACTATGGCTCACCGGACAAGAAAGAATTCCAGAACATCGTCCGCGTACTGGCAGACAAATACCACATCCATATGCCGGAGGCAGATCTGCTTCTGGAAGCCAACAAGTGGGAGTTAAGCCACGGCGGGCTGTCCGGACGTACTGCCACCCAGTTTATTGCAAACTTACGCAGCAAGCTGAAAGGAGAGATCAAGTAATATGACCGTTAAAACCTTTGCCGCTATTGATGTGGGTTCCTTCGAACTGGAGCTGGGAATTTTCGAGATTTCTGCTTCCGCCGGAATCCGCGAGATTGATCATGTGCGCCATGCGCTGGCGCTTGGCAAAGACACGTACAATGACGGACGTTTGAGCCACGAGATCGTGGAGGAAATGTGCGAGGTCCTGAATAAGTTCCGGGAAGTGATGAAAACATACCGGGTATCGGATTACCGGGCATTTGCGAGCAGTGCGCTTCGGGAGGCGCGGAACAGCCAGATGGTATTGGACCGGATTCTGGTGCGTACCGGACTCCGGGTCCGCACGATGAACAACTCGGAGCTTCGTTTTAAGAGTTATAAAGCCGTTGCAGCCAGGGAGGAAGAATTCCAGCGCACCGTGAAAAACGGCGCGGCGCTAATGGATGTCGGATTCGGAAGCACCCAGATCTCCCTCTTTAATGAGGAGGTACTGGTATCGACGCAGAACCTTCTGCTCGGCGTGCTGCGCTTAAGCGAAATGTCAGCACACTGGCGCGTCGATTACCGGAAGATCCCGGCGATCATCGACGAGCTGGTAGAAAATGAATTATACACATTCCGGAAGATATTTTTAAAAGAGCATCAGATCGAGACGCTGATTGCGACCGGCGAGACAATGAACTATATGATCAGCCGCGGTATGCATGAAAAAGGCGGGGCGCGGTTCACGGCAAAGGAATTTGGCGTGTTCTGCGAGAAGCTGATTGGAATGTCCTCGGAGGAGATTCAGGAGCGCTATGAGCTGCCGCAGGATTACGCAGAAGTGCTGATTCCAAGTGCGATTCTCTACCGGAAGGTATTAGACATGACGGGTGCTTCCTATATCTGGGCACCGGGGACGACACTCTGCGATGGTATCGCGGCAGAGTACGCACAGGAAAACCGTCTGGTCCGCTTCCATCATGATTTTGAGGCAGATATTCTCTCAACGGCGCGCCAGATGGCGAAGCGCTACCGCTGCCACGGCGCACATGTGCGCGAGGTAGAGCGGTCGGCGGAGATGATCTTTGATGCAACGAAAAAATACCATGGTCTGGGAGCGCGGGAACGCCTGCTTTTAAAGATCGCAGCGACCCTGCATGACTGCGGCAAGTTTGTCAGCATCACGCGCGGTTCGGAAAGCTCGTACCAGATCATCATGGATACGGAGATCATCGGAATTTCCCATCTGGAGCGCGAGGTTGTAGCCAATATCGTGCGCTACAACATTCAGGAATATGCCTACGATGAGGTCATCCTGGAGTCGGATCTGTCCCAGTATGCGGGGCTTGGAACCTCCCGGAGAGAGCTGACGATCCTGATTGCGAAGCTGACGGCAATTTTGCGTCTGGCCAATTCGATGGACCGCAGCCACCGCCAGAAGCTGAGCGACAGCCGCATCGCTGTGCGGAACGGCAGTCTGGTGATTACGACGGACTGTCCGGAGAGTATCGTGCTGGAGCAGTATTCATTTGACCAGAAGGCAGATTTCTTTGAGGAAGTCTTTGGAATACGGCCTGTACTCAGGCAGAAAAGAGGGGTATAAGGATGTCGGATGCAGTGTTGAAATACGGAGAACCTGAAAATTATGTAAACCGTGAACTGAGCTGGCTGGAATTTAACTACCGGATTCTGGGTGAGGCGCGCGATAAGACGACCCCACTGTTTGAACGCCTGAAATTTTTAAGCATCACGGCGTCGAACCTGGATGAGTTTTTCATGGTCCGCGTGGCATCCCTCAAGGACATGGTTCACGCCAATTATACGAAGCGGGATATTGCGGGTATGACGGCACAGGAACAGCTGGATGCGATCGATGGAAAAACGCATGAGCTGGTTGAGAATCAGTACCGGACCTACAATCGGATGCTCCTGCCGCTCTTAAAACAGCACGGTCTGCGCGTGGTCACCGAGCATGAGAAGCTTACGAAGGAAGAAGCGGTGTACGTTGATCGGTATTTTGAGGAATCGGTCTACCCGGTCCTCACGCCGATGGCGGTTGATTCCTCCCGCCCGTTCCCGCTTATTCACAATAAATCGTTAAATATCGCCGCGCTGGTCCGCAAGAAAAAGGGAGACGGCGAGCTGGAATTTGCGATGGTCTGCGTGCCGGGCGGGCTTCCACGCGTGGTGGAGCTGCCGTGCCAGGAGGGCAAATCTATCATTTATCTGGAAGAAGTCATTGAGCGGAACATCGACAAATTGTTTTTAAATTATGATATTATCAGCTGTCATCCGTTCCGTGTCATGCGAAATGCCGATCTGAGTATCGACGAGGATGAGGCGGAGGATCTGCTCAAGGAGATCGAGCAGAAGCTCAAGAAACGCCAGTGGGGCGAGGTTATCCGCCTGGATATCGAGAAAAAGGCGGACAAGCGCCTCTTAGACATCCTCAAAAAGGAGCTGCACGTTGGCGGGCACGCGATCTATGAGATTGACGGACCGCTTGATCTGACCGTCCTCATGAAGGTGTTCGGTCTGCCGGGCTTTGATGAATTTAAGACACCGCCGTACACGCCGCAGCCGGTTCCGGCGCTGATGAATGAGGATGATATTTTTGCCAATATCCGCAAAGGCGATATATTGCTGACCCACCCGTTTGAGACTTTTGAGCCGGTCGTCAATTTTATCAAGAAAGCTGCCCGCGACCCAGAGGTGCTGGCGATCAAGCAGACACTCTATCGTGTCAGTGGCAACTCCCCGATTATCGCGGCGCTCGCCGAAGCGGCGGACAATGGAAAACAGGTGTCGGTTCTGGTTGAGCTGAAAGCCCGTTTTGACGAGGAAAACAATATTCTCTGGGCGAAGATGCTGGAAAAAGCCGGCTGCCACGTTATCTACGGTCTGCTGGGGCTGAAAACACACAGTAAGATCACGCTGGTGGTGCGCCGCGAGGAAGAGGGCATCCGCCGCTACGTCCATCTGGGAACTGGAAATTACAACGATTCGACGGCAAAACTCTACACCGACTGCGGTCTTTTAACCTGTGATCCGCTGATCGGTGAGGATGCGACTGCAGTCTTTAACATGCTGTCGGGTTATTCGGAGCCGCTTGGCTGGAACAAGCTGTCGCTGGCGCCGCTGTGGCTGCGCGGACGTTTTCTGCGCCTGATCCAGCGGGAAACGCGCAACGCCCGCGAAGGTATTCCAGCGCGGATCGTGGCAAAGATGAACTCCCTGTGCGACCGTGAGATCATTGCGAGTCTTTACGAGGCGTCCAATGCGGGGGTAAAAATACAACTCATCGTCCGCGGCATCTGCTGTCTGCGCGCCGGGATTCCGGGATTAAGCGAGAATATAACGGTCTGCTCGATCGTTGGAAATTTCCTTGAGCACAGCCGTATTTTCTACTTCGAGAACGACGGTGAACCGCAGATTTTCATGGGAAGTGCCGACTGGATGCCGCGAAACCTCGACCGTCGTGTGGAGATTCTCTTCCCGGTTGAGGATGAGAAGCTGAAAGCACGCATCTGTCACATCTTAGAGGTACAGCTTGCCGACAATGTCAAGGCGCAGTACCTGAGACCGGACGGAACCTACGCTAAACGCAACCGCCGCGGCAAAGAGCCGGTCTGCGCGCAGGATACCTTCTGTGCGGAGGCAGTACAGGCGGCGAAGGAAGCTGGAAAAAAGCAGGATCCGGCGGCGATGAGGGTGTTTATTCCGCTGGAACAATAAAGAAATTGCAGTTCGCAGATAAGCAAAATTCTCCAAAAATGTAATAAATTTTTAAAGCATAAATCCTCCCCATATGGTAAACTGGAAACAGGTATATTCGTCTGGTATTTCGCATAGAGATACCGGGAACCTGCATTACATATGAGGGAGGTTTTTTTATGTCTGAAATACACGTTCTGGTGGTGGATGATGAGAAAGAGATTGCCGATCTGGTGGAGATTTATCTGGTCAGTGATGGTTATAAAGTATATAAAGCATCCAATGCGTTAGAGGGATTGGAGATTCTGGAGAAGGAGACGATTCATCTGGTGCTTCTCGATATCATGATGCCGGGGATGGATGGTCTGGAGATGTGCCGCAAGATCCGGGAGACGAACAATATCCCGATCATCATGCTGAGCGCGCGCTCAGCGGATCTGGATAAGATTCTGGGACTGGGAACCGGCGCGGATGATTACGTGACGAAACCATTTAACCCTCTGGAGCTGACGGCGCGCGTCAAATCACAGCTTCGCCGCTACACGCAGTTAAATCCGCAGAGCGGTGCAGGAAACCAGGTTAAAAATGAGATCTCGATCAAGGGACTCACGATCAACAAAGATAATCATAAAGTGACGGTGTACGGCGAGGAGATCAAGCTGACGCCGATCGAATTTGACATTCTGTATCTGCTGGCATCCAATCCGGGGCGGGTCTTCAGCACCGATGAAATCTTTGAGAAGGTGTGGAATGAGAAAGTCTACGAGGCAAATAACACGGTTATGGTACATATCAGACGGCTTCGCGGCAAGATGAAGGAGGACACCCGACAGAACAAGATCATTACAACGGTCTGGGGGGTAGGATACAAAATTGAAAAATAAAAAAGATATGAGTCGCCGATTCCGGACACGGATGGTCATGAACATCGTTTACAGCACCGTGGTGGCATGCCTGGTGGAGGTGTTTCTGATTGCCAATGTTTCGATGATCAGCAGCTATCTGCGGGAGACGCGGTACCGGGATTCTTTTTTCCTGCGCCTGACGGAGACAGAGACACTGATGGCATTTGTCTATCTTCTGTCGGGCATCGCGATCTTCTCAGTCACTTTTTTTGCCCTCCAGGAGCGGTCCATGCGCTATATCAGCCGGATCTCGTCCGCGATTCAGAATATTTCCGAGGGCGATTTGAATACGGCGATCGAGGTGCGGGGCGACGACGAGTTTACGGCGATGGCGGTCAATTTAAATAAGATGGTCGGGGATATCCGGAATCTGATGGACAAGGAGCGCGAGGCGGAGCGCACGAAGAACGAGTTGATTACCAATGTGGCACACGATCTGCGGACACCGCTGACCTCGATCATCGGCTATCTTGAACTTCTGTCCGGCAAGGTGGAGATTCCTGCAGAAATGCAGAAAAAATATATTGATATTGCCTATGCAAAATCGAAACGTCTGGAAAAACTGATCGAAGATTTGTTTGGTTTTACTAAAATGAATTATGGAAAAGTGGCAATGCACGTGTCGAAGGTGGACATCGTTAAACTGCTCAGCCAGCTGTTGGAGGAGTTTTATCCGAGCTTCAAGGACAAAAACCTCTCCTACGAGCTGCAGAGCAATGTCCCGGGCAAGGTTATCACGGCAGACGGAAATCTTCTGGCGCGCCTCTTTGACAACCTGATCAATAACGCGATCAAGTATGGTGCGGACGGAAAACGGGTGCTGGTGCAGATTCATGCGGAGGAAGAGGTCGTGACCGTCTCGGTGACGAACTACGGCTACGTGATTCCGGCGGACGAGCTGCCTCTTTTATTTAATAAATTCTACCGCGTGGAACAGTCGCGATCGACCAACACGGGCGGCACAGGGTTAGGTCTGGCGATCGCCAAAAATATCGTCGATATGCACGGCGGCACGATTCAGGTAACGAGCGATCTGAATGGAACGGTGTTTACGGTGCGCCTGCGGACGAATTTTGACATCAACAGGGAAAATTTCCAGATGCCGTAAAGGCGAGTGTGGGAAAGAATCCGATAGTACATTAGAAAGATAGGGAGAGAAAGGATGCAGAAAAAGAGGGGAATACAGTTCTTTTTTGCGATATTGATCGGATGGATGGCACTATTCTGCCTTCCTGCAGGGTACGCATATGCCTCACAGAAGGAAGCAGATGCGCCGCTGTCGATGGATGTTTCCTATGGATTTGACAATACGGCAAAGAGCGACCGTTACCTTCGGGTAACGGTCCTTCTGAATAATGATACAGCGCCGTTTGAGGGAACGCTGGAGTTTCTGACCGCGCAGTCCAGTCTGGAGGCGTACCAGTATTCCTATCCGTTATCGTTGGCAGCGGGGGAGAAGTTTGAACAAGAATATTATATCCCGCTGGGTGTGCGGGCGGATCAGATGTTTGTATCGGTACAGGATGTAAACGGGAAAACGGTCATCCGGAAACGTCTGAAACTTGGTTCTGAGGAGGACGTTGCGGAGAGTTATATCGGAATTTTGACGGATACGCCGGAGGCACTTTCTTATTTAGACGGCGCGGGCATCCGATATGGGACGCTTCGGACGCGGGCGGTTTTTCTGGATGCCGAGCAGGCACCGGATGACCGGCTGGGTTACGATCCGCTGGATCTGGTAATTGTGTCTGGATTTGACCTGGATTCGCTCAGCGATGTCCAGTATGAGGCGCTGCGGCGCTGGGTGGAAGACGGCGGTACGATCCTCTTTGGCGGCGGTGTGGATTGTGCGAGAAATTATGGCAGGTTTGCAGAGAAGGTGCTGGAGCCGCCGTATCTGGATGCGGTAACCGTTCCGGTCAGTCTGGGCGGGGAGACGGCACCGGGCGAGCAGACGGGGGAGATCCAGGCAGAATGCGTCGATGTGAACCTGAAGAACGGCAGCACTCTGCTGGCGGGGGAAGTGTTCCCGCTGTTATCCCATACGAACTGCAAACAGGGGCGGATCGTGGCAGCTGCCTTTTCGATGGATGCGATCAGCGATTTGTGTCTGACCAATCCATCCTCATTTGAAAAGCTGTATACGCTGGTGCTGGGAAGTGATACCGTGGACGAGCTGGCACAGGAGGATTACTACGGTTATTCGGGCTCGTATTTCAGCGTACAGGGGCTGGTCAACACCGGCAATGCGGGGCGGCTTCCGAAGGTTGCGGCATATACGGTGATCGTGGTGGTCTATCTGCTTTTGATCGGTCCGGGCATCTATTTCTACTTAAAAAGGCGAGGAATTTACCGGTATTATCTGCCGGCGGTGACACTGGGGGCGTTTTTGTTTACTGGCATTATTTATGCGCTGGGCGTAAAGACACGCTTCCGGGAGCCGTTTGTGACGTATGCGTCGATTCTGGATACCTCGGGAGAAGAGGCGGAAGAAGCCACTTATATGAACATCCGAAGCCCTTATAACAAGCCGTATTCGGTGAGCTTAAAGCCGGGCTATGAGGTGCGCCCGATGACGCGCAGTTACTATTACGATGCGGTTTCGGCGGTGCGCTTTACCGGTGAGGAAGAGTATCATACAAACTTTGTTTATCAGCCGGAACGGGTCGAAATTAAAATGCGGGATACGGTCGCATTTTCACCGAATCTGTTTACCCTGCGTCGTGAGCTGGAGAAAACGGACTCGATGGGCGTTCAGGGAAATATTTCCTATTTTGACGGCGTGGTGTCGGGAACGGTAAAAAACTGTTTTGAGGAACCGCTGGAGAATGCGGCTCTGCTCATCAATGGGAAAGCGGTGCTGCTGGGAAGTTTAGAGCCTGGGCAGACGGTTTCTCTGGATGGAAAGGAAACCTGCAATTATCCGGTCAGCTATTCGTATGCGGCAGCACAGATGGTAACCGGGGCAGATCAGTATGAGAAAGCGGAGATTGAGGATCCGGACTATTTAAAGGCGCAGGAGCGGACGAGACTTTTGAGCTTTTATCTGGATTCCGGCGCGGGGCGCAATCCGTCTGAGGCGTGCCTGGTGGCATTTTCAACCCGGAAGCTCCAGGGAGAGGAAGATTTTCTGGCGGATGCGAGGACACTTCGGGAAGGATTTTGCATGGTGACCGAGTCAATCCCGCTGAACCGTGAAAAAGACGGAAAACTTTACTGTTCGGCGCTTGAGGAAGATCCAACGGTGCTCGCCGGAAATTATGAGGCGGCGTACAACACAATGTATAGCGGGGAAACAGCGGAGGCTGCGACGGTCGAATATTCGCTGGGAAGTGACCTTGTCATTGAAAAGCTTACGTTTGAGACTCTGTCACCGCGATTTTCGGAAAATCCGCTCTATCCGTATATGTCATCCTTCTCCGGAAGCATGTATTTCTATAACTATGAGACCGGGCGCAATGACCGGATCGAGCTGAAATCAGAGTATTCGGCAAAGGAGCTTTCGCCGTACCTGTCTCCGTCGAACACATTGACCGTCAAATATGTGCCGGAACAGACGGGAGAGTATGGCTGGGAAAGCCAGCTTCCAAGAATCTATGTCGTAGGGAGGAGAGAGTGATGCTGACGATTAAAAACCTCAGAAAACGATATGGCAATTTTCAAGCGCTGGATGGGCTGAATCTGGAGGTCGCGGACGGGGAACTCTTTGGATTCGTGGGTCCCAATGGGGCAGGCAAGACGACGACGCTCAAGATTCTTGCGGGACTTCTCGTTCCCGATGAGGGCGAGGTGGAGATCGGCGGACTGGATGTTTACTCAGACGGAAAAGAACTCCGGCGGCGGATCGGCTATGTGCCGGATTTCTTCGGAGTATATGATAACCTGAAAGTATCGGAATATATGGAATTTTTTGCATCCTGCTACGGAATTACGGGGCTGCAGGCGCGGACGCGCTGCCATACGCTTCTGGAACAGGTGCGGCTGGAAGATAAAGAGGACTTTTTCGTGGACGGGCTTTCGAGAGGTATGAAGCAGCGCCTCTGTCTGGCGCGGGCGCTCATCCACGATCCGGATCTTCTGATCCTGGATGAACCGGCTTCCGGGCTGGATCCGCGCACCCGGGTGGAGTATACGGCGATTCTGAAAGAACTGCGCGATCAGGGAAAAACGCTGCTCGTCAGCTCCCATATTTTATCGGAATTGTCAGAGCTTTGTACCTCGATCGGCATCATTGAGCAGGGAAGAACGGTCCTGCAGGGCAGCATGGATCAGATTTTTGCGCGGATCAACTCGTCCAATCCGCTTCTGATCTCGATTTTCAGTCAGAAAGAAAAGGCGCTTGCGATCCTGAAAAGCCATCCTTGCGTGCAGACGATCGCGGTGCAGGGGGATGAGATCAAGCTGGGCTTTTTGGGGGATCGGCAGGATGAGGCGCTGCTTTTGCAGCAGCTTATCGATGCGGATGTGATGGTCAGCAGCTTTATGCGCGAGAAGGGAAGCCTGGAATCACTGTTTATGCAGATCACAGGACATGAAGAAGAGAGGGCGGTGCTGAAACATGAGATGGAATCCGGTATTTAGGAGGGAAATGACAGTCGGAAGCCGCAGCATTCGCATGATGGCGATTCTGTTTGTTTTTAACAGTATTCTGGCGGCGGTGGCGCTGTTTAATATGTATTCGGTGGCGGAACAGGTCAGGACGACGGCGGAGATCCAGTATTCGCAGTTTCTGGATCTCTACACGTTCGTCTCCTCGATCGAATTTATCATGCTGCTTTTCATCATGCCGGCGCTGACTGCCAGCAGTATCAGCGGCGAGCGGGAACGCCAGACGCTGGAACTGATGCTGACGACCACGATGGAGCCGCGTGACATGGTGCTTGGAAAACTGGCGTCCTCGCTGGTGACGATGCTGGTGCTGGCGGTCTCGGCACTTCCGGTACAGGCGCTCGTATTTGTCTACGGGGGCGTTACGCTGCAGGACATCGGGATGCTGTTCCTGTGCCACGGCGTTGTGGCAATTTTAACGGGCAGTATCGGGATCTTTTATTCATCGGTGCTGCGCCGCTCGACGGTATCGACCGTCTGCTCCTATGTGACGGTGGTGGCGCTGACGGCGGGAACGATGGCAGTCAATCTGTTTGCATACCGGATGGCGCTCCGGGCGGCAAATTCGTATGCATCTAATCTCAATGCATCGGAAATGGCAAGTTCCGGCATTTTACGCTATCTCTTTCTTTTCAATCCGGCTGTCTCGTTTTATAATGTAATTAACGGACAGGCGGGAAGCGGTGACATGAGAAAATGGTTCGAGCCGCTGTTCGGCGTATTTCCAGACAATGCGATCACAGCACACTGGACGGCGTGCAGCCTGATTTTGCAGTGTATACTGGCGATGGTGCTGATCGCGGCAGCAGTCTGGGCGATCACGCCGGGAAAATGGAATCGGCATGGGAAAAATAAAGGGAAGGATAACCGATAGATAGAAAAAGCAGAAAAACAGAGAGACTATGAATTTGGACAAGGAGGCAGAGAGTATGGGAATTATCAGAGCAGCGGCACACGCGGTCGGCGGCGGGCTGGCAGATCAGTGGCTGGAAGTGATTGAACCGGAAAATATGGGGGAACAGACCGTATTTTCAGCGGGTGTGCAGACACGCCGCGGGGAGAACCGGAAGAGAACGCCGGAAACGGTGTCCAATGGTTCTGTGATCCATGTGTACCCGAATCAGTTTATGATGCTGGTGGACGGCGGTAAGGTCGTTGATTATACAGCGGAAGAGGGTTATTATACAGTGCAGAATTCATCCCTGCCGTCTCTGTTTAACGGACAGTTCGGCGATGCGCTGAAAGAATCCTTCAACCGTGTGCGCTATGGCGGACAGACGCCGTATGCACAGAAGGTCTACTATATTAATCTCCAGGAGATCAAGGGAATCAAGTTCGGCACACGGACGCCGATCAACTATTTTGATTTATTCTATAATTCCGAGCTGTTTCTGCGCGCACATGGAACTTACTCCATCAAGATCACGGATCCATTGAAATTTTATGCGGAGGCTATTCCGAAAAATCAGGATCAGGTGGAGATTGATTCCATCAATGAGCAGTATTTAGCGGAGTTCCTGGAAGCGCTGCAGACCTCGATCAACCAGATGTCGGCGGATGGCGTGCGGATTTCCTTTGTAGCCTCCAAAGGCAGGGAACTGGGACGATATATGGCGGAGACGCTGGATGAAGAGTGGAACCGTCTGCGTGGCATGGAGATCCAGTCAGTCGGTATCGCCAGCATTTCCTATGATGAAGAATCGCAGAAACTCATCAATATGCGGAATCAGGGCGCGATGCTCGGCGACCCGTCGGTGCGCGAGGGGTATGTACAGGGCGCGATGGCACGCGGCTTTGAGGCAGCCGGTTCCAACGGAAGCGGTGCGATGGCAGGCTTCATGGGAATGGGCGCCGGCATGAACTTCGGCGGCGGATTTATGGGCGCCGCATCGGCGTCCAACCTGCAGCAGATGCAGATGCAGCAGGCGGCGCGGCAGGGATATGCGGCACCGCAGGGCGGTTATGCGCCGGGGCAGGCGAATAGAGCGCCGCAGGGTGGTTATGCACAGCAGCCGGGACAGATGGATGCGGCACCACAGGGCGGTTATGCACAACCGGCAGGACAGAATGCACCGCCTCAGGGCAGTGCGGCAGCTCCGGCGGAATCCTGGACTTGTGAGTGCGGCAATGTCAACCACGGAAAGTTCTGCTCCGAGTGCGGCAAGCCAAGACCAGCCGGTCCGTGGACCTGCAGCTGCGGAACGGTCAATACAGGTAAGTTTTGTTCTGAATGCGGAAAACCGAGGTCATAGGGCGTATGGAGATACAATCATATAAGTGTCCAAACTGCGGCGGCGGGCTGGTGTTTGATCCGAAGACGCAGAAATTTAAATGTGAATACTGCCTCTCAGCGTTTACGGAAGAGACGTTGAAAGAGATGGAAGAGGCAGCCAGAAAGTCAGAGGAAGCTTCGAAGCCGGGTGAAATGCCGGAAGCGGAAAAGATAGAGAGCCAGAAGCAGGCGGAGTCCAAGATGGTTCTCTATACCTGCCCGAGCTGCGGCGCGGAGATTGTGGCACAGGAGACGACGGCGTCCACGTACTGCTGTTACTGTCACAATCCGGTGGTTCTTTCGGGAAGTCTGGACGGTAAATACCGCCCGGACGGTCTGATTCCGTTTGAGATCGACAAGAAAAAGGCAAAAGAAATCTTTAAAAACTGGATTCAGAAGAAAAAGTATGTGCCGGATGATTTCTACTCGCCGCGTCAGATGGACTATCTGGAGGGAATTTATTATCCATATTGGATGTATAGCTGTCAGGTATCCGGTGAGATGCAGGCGGAGGCGCTGCGGAAACGCGTGACGGTGGCGGGGGAGATCGAGTATATCGAGACGAGCCGTTACCATCTGGAGAAAAAGGCGGAGCTTCCTATCAAGGATGTGGCGCGCAACGCGTTAAAGCAGGCGGACCGCAGCCTTGCCGAGACCGTGCTTCCGTTTGATATGAAGAAGCTGCGCCCGTTTCAGGCAGGCTATTTTCTGGGATTTAGAGCGGAGCGGCGCGACCGGGAAAAGGAAGAATTTACACAGGAGATTGAGCAGGAGATCAAGCAGTATACGAGAGAATCCCTGCAAAATAGCGTCTCCGGCTACGATCATGTGGATATTCGGAACCATCGGGAGACCATCACGGGGGAAAAATGGAACTATGCCATGCTTCCGGTGTGGATGATGACCTATCCGGATCCGAAGAGCGGTCAGATGTACTATTTTGCGATGAATGGGGAAAATGGAAAGGTCTGCGGCGTCCTGCCGGTTGATTCGAAAAAACTGGTGCGCCTGTTTTTGACGATTTTCATTCCTGTGTTTGTACTTTTGCTGCTGGGAGGATACCTGATATGATAGAGAATCAAAATGCGGGAGTCACACAGAAAAAGAAGAAATATGGACGGCTGAAAGGTTTTATATGCTTCTTTGTTGCAGCATTTATTTCATTTTCACAGGTCAGCCCTATATGGGCGGCGGAAGGCACGCGCGTCTTCGACGAGGCGGGACTGTTCAGTGCGGAAGAAGTGCAGGAGCTGGAGACACGGATCGATGAGGTGCGTGATTCACAGGATGCCGATCTGGCGGTACTGACAGTCGAGGACGCACAGGGAGAATCGGCGGAAAGCTATGCCGATGATTTTTATGACACTCACGGACTGGGCGTCGGGGACGATGCGAGTGGTATTCTGCTTTCGATCGATATGGACAACCGGGAGATATACGTTTCTACCACCGGGTATGCGATGAAAGTGCTGACGGATGCGCGGGTAGAGAAGGTGCTGGATGCGGCATATGACAGCGTGGCGGATGGAAACTATGCGGAAGGCGCGCTGGGGGCGATCGACAGCATCGAAAATTATCTGGAGATGGGCGTTCCGGCGGGACAGTATACGCAGGTGCGCGAGGAGAAAAAACATTCCCTGGAATGGTATGAGGTGCTGTTTGCGGCGGTCGCGGCTGCAATCGTGGCGGCACTCCCGTGCTTTTCGGTGATGCGCCAGTATAAGATGCAGAAAGAACACCGTCAGTCGCTGGGTTTCCATATGGCATACCGGGCGGACAGTGCGCTGCATTTTGTCCAAAATGAGGAGCAGTTTGTAAACCGGTCGGTAGTGACCAGACGGATTCCGAAAAATCCGGGTCCGGGCGCTTCGGCCGGTTCGGCTGGAAGGACGACCATACATCAGGGCAGCAGCGGAAGGATGCACGGCGGCGGAGGCAGAAAGTTTTAATTGATACAATTTCGTGTGGAAGGCGGATGAATGATATATGACAATCCTGATGACAGGCTTATGTGAGAAAGGTGCAGACCAGATCTGGAAACAGTGTAACGATGCGATGTACGCCCAGGGAGTTACCTGGCTGGAAGAGGCGGCATATGCGGGCGATGCAGAAGCATGGTTCTTTTTAGGACACTGTTACAGCTGGGGGGACGGGGCTGTCGGGTTCAATGAGAAAAAAGCGTATGAATGTTACCTGCGGGGGGCTTCGGCGGGAAGTGCCCGGGCAGTGTTAGGAGCGCTGCGCGCCGGTCAGTATGACGAACAGATGAAGCAGTCGGCACGTTATTCCATCGAGGAAAGTTACCGTCAGGTGCGGGATGCCGCTGAGATGGGCGATGTCTATGCCGCGTGGCAGATGGGCGAGGCAGTTGAGTGGGAAGATCTGGCCGATTATATGCCGCAGACTGAGAGCGCCCGCGAGCAGTGCCTCTTCTGGTACGAACGGGCGGCGGACGGCGGCATTATCCCGGCGATGGTTAAGATGGGAAAATGCTGCCAGAATGGTACATACCGGGAAAAAGATGAAAAAGAGGCACTTCGCTGGGCGAATCAGTGCGCCGCCAGCGGGGAGGTCTGGGGACTCTTCCAGATGGGGGAACATTACCGCCAGGAAGAAGACTGGGAAGCTGCATTCCAATATGACTATGCGGCGGCAAAGCAGGGGTCTTCCCGCGCCATGCTGTATCTGGGGCAGATGTATTTAAACGGACAGGGCACAGAGCGCGATATCCAGGCGGCCGTCCAGGCGCTGGAAGGAGCCGCGGCGCGGAACGAGGCGGAGAGCTTTGAAGAACTTGGAAATCTGTTCTATCAGGATGAACTGGTGGAGCGTGATGATGAAAAAGCGTTTTACTGGTATGGAAAAGCATATGCGGCAGGCATCAAAGAGGCGGCGCTTCCGTTAGCCCGCCTGTATTTGCGCCCGTCCGACGAGCAGGACACTGTCCGGGCAGAAAAACTTCTGCGGGAGGCAGCTGGGATCGAGACGGACGGACAGGCAAGTCTGGCGCTTGGAAATATCTATCGGGATGGTCTGAACGGCGAGATTGATATGAAGCAGGCAGTTTCCTGGTACGAAAAAGGCGCTTCGCAGGGAAATCCAGAGTGCATGGAGATTCTTGGATGCCTGTATTTCCAGGGCGAAGAGGGAGTAGACCGCGATTATGCAAAAGCATTTGAGTGGCTGAACCGGTGCGAAGAAGCCGGAAGTCTGCAGTCTGCATCCAAGTTAGGCTATCTCTATATGAAGGGAGAAGGCTGCACCGCCGATGAAAATAAGGCGAAGGAGCTTTTTGAGCGGGCGGCACAGACGGAATGTGACGGATATGCACTCTATGAGCTTGGATTTATCTACGAACGGAAAAATGAATCCCCGGAAGATCTCGAGCGGGCGGCACAGTGCTACCAGAAGGCGATCGAGATGGGAAATGAGAGTGCTTCACGGCGGTTTTCCCATTTTAAGAAGGGATTGTTTGGGCGCTGGAAGATCACGTATTAAGGGGGGAATTTTTCTTGCGCTGTGCCATAAAGTATGATAGAATTTTTAACTAAAGTGAGCAGGGGGTTCCGTAACTTTGCGGGAGAACTGCAAAACCACACAGAACACTTACATGGCAGAAAGTTTGACTCCGGCATCCTTTGCAAAGATGGGGACGACGGGGAAAGATAAAAAGAGAGGATGAAAATCATGGCAATCAATTACAGCAGTACCCGTGGCGGTGAAAACAACGTAACGGCTTCGATGGCGATCTTAAAGGGACTGGCAGCAGACGGCGGCCTGTTCATGCCGGATCATATCCCGGCGTTAGATTGCAGCCTGGAAGAATTATCCCATAAAACATATCAGGAAGTAGCTTATGCAGTTATGAAGCAGTTCCTGACTGATTTCACGGAGGAAGAGCTGAAAACCTGTATCGAGCGCGCTTACGACAGTAAGTTTGATACGGAAGAGATTGCGCCGCTTGTCAAAGCAGACGGAGCATATTATCTGGAGCTGTTCCACGGAAGCACGATTGCCTTCAAGGATATGGCGCTCTCGATCCTGCCGCATCTGATGATCGTATCGGCGAAGAAGAACCATGCGGAGAACACGATCGTGATCCTGACCGCAACCTCCGGCGATACCGGAAAGGCAGCGATGGCTGGTTTTGCAGACGTTGAGGGAACCAGAATTATCGTATTTTACCCGAAGGACGGCGTCAGCCGTGTGCAGGAGCTGCAGATGCTGACCCAGAAGGGCGCGAACACAAGCGTTGTCGGTATTTCCGGAAACTTTGATGATGCACAGAGCGGTGTCAAGAAAATCTTCGGTGACAAAGAATTTGCCAAAGAATTAGCAGGCAGAGGCTATCAGCTCTCTTCCGCAAACTCCATCAACATCGGTCGTCTCGTACCACAGGTTGTATACTATGTATATGCGTATGCAAAACTGCTTGAAAATGGCGAGATCGAGAACGGTGAGAAGATCAATGTAACCGTTCCGACCGGAAACTTCGGCAATATCTTAGCGGCTTATTTTGCAAAACAGATGGGTGTGCCGATCGACAAGCTGATCTGCGCGTCCAATGACAATAAAGTTCTGTACGACTTCTTTAAGACAGGCGTATATGACAAGAACCGTCCATTCATCCTGACCTCTTCCCCGTCGATGGATATTCTGATTTCCAGCAACCTGGAACGTCTGATTTATCTCTCCACCGGCTGCGATGCGGAGGAGACCAAGAAACGCATGGAAGAGCTTTCGAAAGATGGCAAATATTCGGTTACCGGTGAGATGCGTGCGCGCATGGCAGATTTTGTCGGCGGTTATGCCGATCAGGCGGCAAATGCAGCCGAGATCAAGCGTCTCTACGATGAGACCGGTTATATGATCGATACGCATACCGGCGTTGCATCCTGCGTATACCATAACTATGTGAAGGAGACAGGCGATACCAAGAAGACAGTTATCGCATCGACGGCAAGCCCATATAAATTCTCCCGCAGCGTCATGGAGGCAATCTTCGGCAGCGAAGAAGGCAAGGGCGAGTTCGAGCTTATCGACGAGATGGAGAAAGCATCCGGCGTGAAGATCCCGCAGGCGATCGAGGAGATCCGCAAGGCAGAGATCCGTCACAACCGCCAGTGCAATCCGGAGGAGATGGAGAAGACTGTTTCGGAGATTTTACAGTAAAAGTTACAAAATATTAAAATAATTGCCTGTTATTTTTTTGACAGGCTAGGCAAATACTGAATTATGGTATATAATAGACTCTGGTTAGATCAAAAAGAGACAACGAGGAGGTTTGTATATGTTAGTTAGTGCGAAGGAAATGCTTCAGAAGGCAAGAGATGGAAAATATGCGGTTGGTCAGTTCAACATCAACAATCTTGAATGGACCAAAGCGATTTTACTGACGGCACAGGAGCAGAACTCACCGGTTATCTTAGGTGTTTCAGAGGGCGCAGGCAAGTATATGACTGGCTTTAAGACAGTATCTGCGATGGTAAAAGCGATGATCGAAGAGCTGAACATCACGGTTCCGGTTGCGCTGCATCTGGATCACGGCACCTACGAGGGCTGCTACAAATGTATCGATGCTGGATTTTCTTCCATCATGTTTGACGGCTCCCATTATCCGATCGCCGAGAACGTAGAGAAAACCAAAGAATTAGTCAAAGTCTGCGCGGAGAAAGGTATTTCCCTGGAGGCTGAGGTTGGTTCCATCGGCGGCGAGGAAGACGGCGTGATCGGTATGGGCGAATGTGCAGATCCGAACGAGTGCAAGGCGATTGCAGACCTCGGAGTTGATATGCTGGCAGCAGGTATCGGCAATATCCACGGCAAATATCCGGCAAACTGGCCAGGCTTAAGCTTTGAGACGCTGGCAGCCGTAAAAGAAAAAGTAGGCGATATGCCGCTGGTTCTTCACGGTGGTACCGGTATTCCGGAAGATATGATCAAGAAAGCCATTTCTTTAGGTGTAGCGAAGATTAATGTAAATACTGAGTGCCAGCTGGCATTTGCAGAGGCAACCCGCCAGTATATCGAGGCTGGTAAGGATCAGCAGGGCAAAGGATTTGACCCGCGTAAACTTCTTGCACCTGGTTTTGAGGCGATCAAAGAGACGGTTAAGACAAAGATGGAACTGTTCGGTTCTATCGGAAAAGCCTGATGAATAAGTAAGGTTCATGACCGGACTGCAGGGATGTACATTTCGCAACGCGGATATACATACCGGCGGTCCGGTCTGTTTTCATATTAATGTGAGGGATTGAATGAGCGAGATTATCAACGTACCGGAAATTTTCGGAAAAAATGTGTTTAATGACAAGGCGATGCAGGAACGCCTTCCGAAAAGTGTTTACAAAAAACTGAAGAAAACCATTGAAGACGGAGCTGAGCTGGATCCGTCCATCGCAGATGTTGTCGCACACGCGATGAAAGACTGGGCGATCGAGCGCGGTGCGACGCATTATTCCCATTGGTTCCAGCCGCTGACCGGCATTACGGCAGAAAAACATGATGCGTTTATCTCCGTACCGGATTCCAACGGACGCGTTATCATGGAGTTTTCCGGTAAAGAGCTGATTAAGGGCGAGCCGGATGCATCCTCGTTTCCGTCGGGCGGACTTCGTTCCACCTTTGAGGCACGCGGCTATACAACCTGGGATTGTACTTCCCCGGCATTTCTGCGTGAAGATACGCTGGGCGTGACACTCTACATACCGACCGCATTCTGTTCGTACCGCGGCGAAGCACTGGATAAGAAGACACCGCTGTTGCGTTCCATGCAGGCAATCAACGAGCAGGCACTCCGGATTCTCCGCCTGTTTGGAAATACGACTTCCCACCGGGTGATTCCGTATGTGGGACCGGAGCAGGAGTATTTTCTGGTTGATAAGAACAAATATTTACAGAGAAAAGACCTGATCTACACCGGTCGTACCCTGTTTGGCGCGATGCCGCCGAAAGGGCAGGAGATGGATGATCACTATTTTGGAAGCATCCGTCCGAGAGTCGGTGCATTCATGAAAGAGTTAAATGAGACACTGTGGCGTCTGGGTGTCAGTGCAAAGACACAGCACAACGAAGTTGCACCAGCACAGCATGAATTGGCACCAACCTATTGTCAGGTCAATCTGGCAGTCGATCACAACCAGATGGTCATGGAGGCGATGAAGCGTGTCGCAGGACATCACGGTCTGACCTGTCTGCTGCATGAGAAACCATTTGATGGAATCAATGGTTCCGGTAAGCACAACAACTGGTCCCTGACGAGCGACGACGGCATCAACATGATGAATCCGGGCGAGACGCCGCACGAAAATGTACAGTTCCTTCTGGTTCTGGCGTGCATCATGAAAGCAGTTGACAGACACGCGGATCTGCTGCGCGAGTCCACCGCGATTCCGGGCAACGATCATCGTCTGGGTGCGGCAGAGGCGCCGCCAGCGATCATCTCTATTTTCCTGGGCGAGCAGCTGGAGGATGTTATCGATCAGCTGTGCAGCACGGGCGAAGCCGCACATTCTAAGCAGGGCGAGGTACTTCAGACGGGAGTAGCGACACTTCCGGATTTCGTCAAGGATGCAACCGACCGCAACCGTACTTCACCGTTTGCGTTTACCGGTAATAAATTCGAGTTCCGTATGGTTGGTTCTTCGGATTCTGTTTCATCCCCGAACGTCGTGCTCAACACGATCGTGGCAGAGGCGTTTAAAGAGGCTGCGGACGAATTGGAAAACAGCGATGATTTTGACAGCGCAGTCCATGACATGATCAAGCGCCTGTTTGCAGAGCACCGCCGCATCATTTTCAGCGGAAATGGTTATTCTGAGGAATGGGTTAAAGAGGCAGAGCGCCGTGGACTCCCGAACCTGAAAGCAGGTATCGATTCTGTCGAGGCAATCCGGACAGAGAAAGCGATCAAGCTCTTTGAAGAATTTGGCGTGTACACCCGGACCGAGCTGGAATCCCGCGCCGAGATTGAGTATGAGGCATATTCCAAGACCGTCAACATCGAGGCAAAGACGATGATCGACATGGCGGGCAAGCAGATCATCCCGGCGGTTGTCAAATATACGACCCAGCTTGCTTCCTCCCTGACAGCCGTACGGACTGCCTGTGAGGAAGCCGATGTCAGTGTCCAGAAAGAACTGCTTTTAGAGACCTCTGATAAACTCTCAGAGATGAAGGTGGCATTGGCGGCACTCAAAGATATCCTGGCAAAGGCATCTGCGATCAAGGATAACAAAGAAAAAGCATTTGCCTATCTGCATGAGGTATGCCCGGCGATGGTAGCTCTCCGTAAACCGGCAGACGAGCTGGAAATGCTGGTAGATAAAGAGTTATGGCCGTTCCCGAGTTATGGGGATTTGGTGTTTGAGGTGTAGGCAGCTTTTAGAAGGTATGATTTTAATTAAAAAGATTTTGACCATCGATATAGGCTATGAATCGTTGGTCAAAATCTTTTTTTAACAACACTTATATATTTTGCAAATACGGTTTATTTCCGTCCAGGACCCTGCGTCTGTCCCTCCTGAATCGTATCGCCCTGATTGGAGGTAAATCCGTTAATCCGTTTATCGGACGAATTTGACGAAGAGCCTGACGAGCTGGAGCTTGATGTCGTCGGTGCGGTGTAAGTCGTGCCGTTGCTGTAGATGCGGCTTGGTACATTGCCGGTATCGCTGGTGGAACTGCTGCTTGTCTGGTTTTTCGAAGAGCCTGACGAACTGGAAGTCCCGCCCGGCGTGGAAGTGGAGCTGCTGTAGCCGCTTCCAGGAATCGGAACGGTTGTGCCCGACGAAGAACCATTTGACGAGCTGGAGCTGTTGGAACTTCCCGGTGCAGTAAAACTGGTCGAAGGATCGGAACGATTCGAATTGTTGGTGTTACCTGAACTGGAGGTCCCTGAATTGGAATTGTTCGAAGCCGTTCCGCCTGGCCCCGAAGTGCTGCTTGAAGAAGAACTGCCAGACGAAGTCCCTGTTCCCTGTGAAGCACTTGGGTCAAAATAGCTGTCGCTCATGCCGGAGAGACTGGACGGTGGATTCTGGCACGCACCGCTCTTGGCAAAGGTGTATTTCACCGAATCAATCGTCCGGGTTGTGTTCGAAGCCATCTTACCGTTCTCATCCAGATAATAGTAGGTGCCGGATACCTTAATCCAGCCTTTCTGGCGGTGTCCGTACTCATTGAAATAGTACCAGGTGCCGTCGATCTGCTTCCATCCGCGGCTCATATTGCCGTCTGTCTTGTCCATGTAGTAGGTGTTTCCGTTGCTGTCATTGAGCCATCCGGTCAGCATCTTGCCCTCATGGAGATAGTAGTATTCATTTTTGATGAGCTGCCAACCGGTCAGCAGTTTTCCATTTTCGTCGAGATAATACCAGGTGCTGTTTACCTTCTGCCAGCCAGTCCGCATCGCCCCGTCCGTGCCGAAATAGTACCAGGTGCCGTTGTCCATCTTCTGCCAGTTGGTAAACATCCGTCCATCCTCACCCAGGTAATACCAGACCGTATCAAGCTGGAGCCAGCCCTTCTGCATCACACCGTACTGGTTAAAATAGTACCAGTAGTTGTTGATTTTCTGCCATTTGGTCATCATCTCGCCGCTCTGGTTGAAATAATACCAGGCGGAAGTGGATGAATCCTGACGCCAACCGGTCACCATCTTGCCGGTCGAATCATCCATATAATAATATTTCTCTCCGATATGTACCCATCCGGTATGCTTCTGACCGTCGTCGGTCATGTAGTACCAGTAGTTTCCGTCCTTCAGCCATCCGGCCGCACGGCTCTGGGAAGAAGGAAGCAGCCCCATGGCACCGATCAGGCAGGCAAGCCCAAGCAGTTTTGCATATCTTTTCCGCATCGCGTATCCCCCTTGCAATGTGATTTATCGTTATCTATGATTACAGTAGAAATTAATATCAAAGATGTTGGGGGCAAAAAGCATTTTGACCCCTCTGATACCAGATTGCTCCGCACTATATGCTCCCGCAATCTTCAAAAACATTCGTAATTCGCTCATTTTTCTTTGAAAAATGGCTACTTACTCATGTTTTTGGCGGGTCCCAAGGTCAAAAATTCTCCTGCAAGCAAGCTTGCGTCGAACTTCTGACCTTTTGACCCTGGTATCATATCAAATTACTTTATAAGTATAACATAGAAAAATGTAAAATACCTAACGGAAATATTACAATTTTAACAAGCCCTCGGAAACAATTTTTCGATAATAATTTTTCGCATACCGGTACATCACGATCGTGTAATCGCCAAATTCGCGCCCTTCCATACTCTTGAAGACCGCCCAGAGCGCCCACAGGAAACCGCCGAGCGCCGCATAGGCATACGTGACAAAGCGTTCCTCGTCCGATGGGGCGTGCTGGAGGTATTCTTCCAGAAGGTGGTCAAGCTCTTCCTGTGAATAATATGAATAAATACTGCACATCGCAATATCAATGAGCGGATCGCACATGCCTGCATACTCCCAGTCGATCAGACGCAGGGAGCCGTCCGGCAGAAACAGGAAATTGTCCGCAACCGAGTCAATATGGGAGAGGCAGCAAGGACGTTCCAGTGTATCCAGCCGATCCATCAGTTCATTCATCCGGGCGCGGACCGCTGGGTAGTCCTCGAACAGCATTTCCTCATGTCCGCGGCAGATCCTCTCATAAAAATCAATCCGTTCCCGGATGCGGAACGTGTGCGGAACCGTCACGCCGGAATGATGCAGCTTCCGCAGCATCTCCATGCAGGCGGCCATCTCCTGCGGGTTCTTTGCATCCGCATTCCGAGCGCCCTCATAATACTGGGCGATCTTGTAGCCGGTTTTTCCGTCAAAATACAAAATATGTTCGGTAATGCCAAGCGGTGTGACCGCCTTGTAAACAGCCTCCTCCTCTTTCCGGTTAATCAGAAATTCTGTTCCCGGACCCGGAATGCGGCAGATATAATGTTTTCCATCCAGTTCAAACAGGAACGACTGGTTTGTCATACCAGATTTGAGACAGCGGATGTTGTGTATCGCTTCCTCTTTTACATTGAAAACGTGTGCGACCAGCTGCATGGCGGCATTGTCCGAATGATTCTGATATTTCGGATCAAACAGGCGCAGTTCTTCCAGGTTTTCAAACTCATAGACCTGATCCGCCGGCTGGCAGTTCATCGAAAAATCCAGTTCTTTGATATGATCGACGACAACCTGTTCCCAGTACCATTGTTCTGTGCCAGGCTGATGATAGGCTTCCTCAATGAGCGGAATCAGCTGGTTGGAAAAATCACGCGAGAGGAACGCAGGTCCATACATGACCCAGGAATCATGCCCACCGACCTGCACCGATGTGATACGTCCCTTTTTATTAGAAGAAAGACACCACTCTGACGTTTCACCATCCATGTAAACGGAAGAGTACCACGCGCCGCACTCATACTTATGGTACATATTATTTCGAATCCAGTTGTCCGAGACAAGCAGATACATATTGCGACCGCGGAACAGCTCGCGGGCATGGTAGATCGTAGCCAGATTATTTTTGGTGGCGTACTCCGGGTTATAGAGGAGTTTGACCTGATATTTGTCGATCAGATATTCAAACTTTTCCTTTAAATAACCGACGATAATTGTGATATCCGTGATCCCCGCTTCATGGAGCTGCTTGATCTGACGCTCAATCATCCGCTCGCCAAACACTTCCAGAAGCCCCTTCGGCGTCTCAAACGTCAGCGGCACAAACCGGGAGCCAAACCCGGCGGCGGTAATGACGGCGCCATCCACTTTAAATTGTTCCAGATACTTAAGCCCCTGTTCGGTCAGCAGATATTTCCCCGTATCCATATCCGTCATGAGAAATGCCTCCTCCAGGCAGTCCCCAAGCAATTTATTCACAGTCCCCAGGGAAAGATTCAAAATCGAAGCAAGCTCCCGCTGGGTCACATCCGGATTCTCATAGAAACTCCGGCAGATCAGTCCATAGCGATCCATATAAAACCTCCTGAATTATTAAATTCTTTTATTTTTCTCTTATATATTCACGTATTTCGTCATCATTATAGATGGATAAGAGTGAAAATAGGTTCTAGCTGTTGTATGTTCAAAAAATAAAATTAAAAGTGATATATGAACATTATAGCATAAACACAGAGAAAGTAAACGAAAAAAGCAATGCTGCGGGGGGGGGAGAATAAAGACTGTTACTGGGCACGTATGCGTGAACAGTGACGAAAGGCTTGATAAGGTGGTCTGTGGGAAATAAGAAACGTAAAAAATACTGGAAATACAGGCATTTTGGCGGTCAAAACAGGATTGTACAAATATAAATACAATTACGAAACTATAAAGAATTTTCGTAAAAAATCCGTAAGAAAATGCACAGATAAATGTTATGGTATTTTGGAAAAACGTGTATTATAATGTGGGTGTATCGGAGAAAGGCAGTACTTCACAGGGAAGAGAAACATAGGAAATACAGACAATATTCCACTTCAAAATAAAAAGTTGGAAATTCTGTAAAAAAACTATTGATAATTTTCCATATCCGAAGTATAATGACCTGGTAATGCAGTTAGGATTTCGAGAAAAATATTTCAAAAAGTAAAAAGGAGAGTGCATTAATTATGAGAAAGCAGACTAAATTAGTTGCAGTACTTTCTGCAGCAGCTTTACTCGCTATGGGTGCTTCCATGACTTCTTTCGCAGCTGGTTGGGAGAAAGATGACGCTGGAGTTTGGCACTACTATGAGAGCGATGATGAGATGGTAACCGATGAGTGGAAGAAAGATGGCGGTAAATGGTTCCATCTTGACGAAGATGGTGAGATGGAGACAGATACATGGGTAGATGATGACTACTATGTAGCTGAAGATGGTCATATGCTGACCAACGAGTGGAAAAAGACCATGGCTGATGAGGATGAAGATGATCCGGAAGACGGCGGCGAGCATTGGTACTACTTCAACAACAAAGGTAAAAAAGTTACCGATACTGATAAGAAGATCAATGGAAAGACCTACTACTTCAACGAAGATGGTGAGATGCAGTATGGCTGGCATGAGGATGACGGCAACGCTTACTACTTAGGTACAGAAGACGAAGGTTGGAGAGCTGAGTCTCAGTGGCTGTGGCTTGAGAAATCCGGTAACAATGAGAACGATCTGGATGATGATGATGATCTGGAAGTAGTTCTTGATTGCTCCGAAGATGATAACTGTGATGATGAGGGTTGGTACTGGTTCCAGTCTTCTGGTAAAGCATATCATGACACAGGCAAGAAGAAAATCAACGGCAAATACTATATGTTCAACGAGCACGGTCAGATGCTGTACGAGTGGATCGATGGCAAAGCTGTTGAACAGGGTTCCAACGCACAGCTTGATGGTAACCTTGCTAAGGGCGAATTAGCTACAACCAGCGTAATGAGATACTACAACGAAGTTGAAGATGGTTCCAGAGGTAACGGCTGGTATCAGATCGACGGCGCTGAGGATCTGGATGCTGATGGTGATACAGACTGGTACTACATCGATGACGGTGAAGTTAAATACGCTGATGGCGGTTCCAAAGACTTCGCTACTTACGATGATGACGGAGCTGTATACGTTCAGAGAATCAAAGTTGAAGGCAAATACTTCGCTTTCAACGAAAAAGGTCAGATGCAGGATGGCTTACAGTACTGCCAGGCTGACGGCGGATTCTATTACTTCGATGACAACGGCTATCAGAAGACTGGCCGCGTAACATCTGTAGAGAACGACGATGATGATTACACATTCTACTTCAACACCAAGAATGGTAAGAATGGTCTTGGCTACAATGGTCTGAAAGATGATTATCTGTACTTCAATGGTAAGAGACTGGATGCAGATGATGACTACAGACTGTACTACTATGATGGAGATATCTATCTGACCAATACCAAAGGTAAAGTTCAGAAGACCTCCAAGAAGTATGACATCGAGAACAAGGGCATCGCTGAGGATGATGTAAAAGTAGAGATCAGCGGCAAGAAAGTTGTATCCGTTACTTTAGCTAGCGGTAAGACAATCAAAGCTGAGGATCTGATTGCTGATGCAGAAGCTCAGTTTGGTAAAGATGTTGTTACAGAGGATCAGATCGTATCTGTACCGTTCATCCAGCTGTATGATGACGATATTTATACCTACACAGATCTGGTTGGTACTAAGGCTGTTGAAGGTTGGTTAGGATTAAACAAATAATTAATCTGAATTTTATTCGATTAGTCATTTGACTTAGGATAATTGAGAAGCGGTATTTCAGGATATTTCCTGGAATGCCGCTTCTTTTTTAGTAAAAAGAGCTCCGATACCTCGAAGTGTTTCGAGGTGGCGGAGTTTTTTATGTGGTCGCAATGTAAAGGAAGTCTGTCTGTATGACTGCATTTGCCCTCTGTCAGTTAAAGAATAGAATATGCAAAACTCTCTGCAGTACTATCATTTTGAGTTTAAGCATATCTTCCAAGTCTTGTTTCACTGATTCTTTCATGATATGATAATAAAAACAACAAATTATCATGATGTGTGATAAACGTGCAGTTTTATTAAAAAGAGAGGGAGCTATATGGGTATATATTTAAATCCCGGAAACGCAGCTTTTTCAGAAGCGGTGCATTCTCAGATCTATGTAGATAAAACAGAGCTGATTTCTTATACCAACAATGTGCTGGCAACAAACCAGAAAAATATCTGCGTCAGCCGCCCAAGGAGATTTGGAAAATCCATTACAGCCAATATGCTGGCTGCTTATTATAGTAAGGGATGTCAGTCTGATACTTTATTTAAAGACCGAAAAATCAGCTGTTCAAAAGATTATAAAAAATATTTAAACACTTACACAACTATATTTTTAAATATCCAGGAATTTTTAAGTCGAAGCTCTAATGTCGAAGAATTGATTCAGCGGATCCGGCGTTCACTCATGAGAGAAATTCGCCGTGAATATCCAACGATTGATTTTTATGATGAATTAGATCTGACGGAAAATATGAAGGAAATTTATGCTGAAACAAATGAGCCATTTATTATAATCATTGATGAATGGGATTGTATTTTTAGGGAATACGCAGAAGATAAAGCGGCTCAGGAACGATATCTGGATTTTCTTCGTGATTTTCTAAAGGATAAGGCACATATACATCTGGCATATATGACAGGAATATTGCCAATAAAAAAATACGGTACCCATTCTGCGCTCAATATGTTTGATGAATTCTCGATGGCAAATCCAGGTGTTCTGGCGCAATATGTCGGTTTCACAGAAAATGAGGTGCGCTGCCTCTGCTCAGATTATCAAATGGATTTGGCAGAAATCAAAGAATGGTATGATGGATATCGCTTTGAAAAAGCCTCTTCTATTTACAGTCCGCGTTCGGTTGTGGCTGCTATGACTTCTGGTATCTGCGATTCTTATTGGAACCAGACCGAAACATTTGAGGCACTGCGCGGATATATTGACATGAATTTTGATGGGCTGAAAGACGACGTTCTCAGCATGATGGCTGGAGAAATGGTACCGGTCAATACAGGCAGTTTCAGCAATGATATGACGACATTTCACGGCGAGGATGATGTCCTGACTTTGCTGATTCATCTGGGCTATCTGGGATACGATTTCAGCCATAAATCAGTTTTTATTCCTAATAATGAAATCCGTGGAGAGTTTGTAAATGCGGTTTCGGTTTCCCATTGGGGAGAAGTCTCGAAAGCATTGAAAAACTCAGCTGATTTACTTAATGCTATCTGGAAAAAAGACGAAGAAAAAGTAGCTGCTTATATGGAACAGGCTCATTTTGAAACATCCCATTTACAGTATAATGATGAAAATGCACTGAGTTATACTGTATCACTGGCACTCTACGCTGCCAGAAACTTTTATCAGGTTTATCGTGAATTTCCATCGGGATCTGGATTTGCAGATATAGTTTATTTACCGCGAAAAGGATTTCTGGATAAGCCGGCTTTGATTGTCGAACTAAAATGGAACAAATCGGCCGAAGGCGCAATTCAGCAGATATTAAAAAAACAATATTTCCAGAATCTGGAAGATTATTCAGGAAATATGCTGCTGGTTGGAATCAATTATGATTTAAAGACGCGAAAACATGAATGTAAAATTTTAGAATTTAAAAAATGAAAAGCAAGTTATTTGTCACGGCGGCAGTAAAAAGAGATGTTGATTGAGAAATCCTCTTTTTGCGGCCGCTGTGATTTGACATCCAATTCGTATCTGAATCATTAAGCTGATAGCTTGATATAAGAGGACTCCGTCTCTTCAAGAGAATCTTCTTTTAGAGGCGGAGCCTTATTATTACTTTAATTTTTCAAATACACCAGGCAACGCTTCTTAAAAAAAGCAATTCCATAACACAAAATTTTATCATAGGAATCCTCAAATTCTTTTGCATACATCTTTTCATCGATCTGTGCAAGTGCTTTTTTGCAGGATTGTTTCATCTGGTCAAGCGTGCTGGAATATTTCACTTCAAAAAGGGCCAATTGTCCATTTTCAGAGTCGTAGACAATCACATCACTTCGACCTTCTCCATGCTCTTTATTCGACTCTACCACATAACCGGCACCAGTAAAAATACCTGCCAGAAATGCATGGTAAAAGTCTTCCCGGTAATCATGATAACTGATGGTTTTTCTTAAAAGTTTATTCATTTCATCCGTTATCCTGTCGCTGTTTCCATCCCATACCGCATGAAATAATTCTGTGCGGTTCCAACGCTTCGTTGATTCGTTAAACCATTTTATAATTGTTGACTCAAAAATATCCTTGATTTCCCTATTCGGAATCATCAATGCGGTTGTTCCATCTGGTATAGTTTCTTGAATATCCGTCTCTCGAACGCGCGTCAGATAACCGGTTAAATATAAAATACTCCATAAGTTATCCTCGGAAGAATGAAGATAATCATAGGTTAAATTTTCTTCAATCTTTTGGAAAATATATCCGCCGGACAGCAATTTTTCTAATTTCATTGTGATACTGCTTCCTGCATAATCAATGAAAGAGCGAATAATTGCATTATCGCTTGTATTCTTCCAATAACTCTCAGGCTTCATGGAAGGATTATGCTGAAGATCCCGAAGATAATTCATCACATCCCACGGGCAATATACATCAAAGCATCCGAAATGATAACCGTCATACCAGACTTTGATTTCATCCGAATATTCGGTAGTATTGGATTCCTTTAAAATCTGATTTACATCGTTTTGTGTAAAGCCAAAATATTCATTTAATCGAGAAGCTGTAATGGTATCCGAAACAAAATTATTGGTTCCAGTGAAGATACTTTCTTTAGCAATTTTCAAGCATCCTGTCACAACCGCAAAGCAGAGGCTGGAATTATCTTTTAATGAGGTACTCATCATTGCTTTCATGATTTCCAGCATTTCCTGATAATACCCATTGTTGCTTGCTTTTGCAACGGGAACATCGTATTCATCCAACAAAAGAATAACTGTCTTCCCATAATAAGCCTGCATCATTTTCATCAAAATCAGGATAGAACCCTTTATATCTGTTGCAGATGCAGTCTGATTTTTTAGTCGTTTAAAAATCTCTTTATATGCATCGCTGACGGTATCACCTTGCTCCAAATAAGAGTATTCGATGCATATCTGGGATATGACAAATTTCAGCATATCAAAAGCACTGTCAAATGTAGTCCCATCTACATCCTTAAATGTAATAAAAAGAGTCGGACGCTGATTCATCCATGTTTGACAAATAGATGATTCATGACTGATTTCCAAATCTTGAAATAACGAATGGTTATCATGTCGAATATCGAAAAAATGTTCCAGCATACTCATAGCCAGCGTCTTTCCAAATCGTCTGGGGCGAGTAATCAGCGTGACGTTTGCTGTGCTTTTCTTTAATAATTCCGAAATGAGTCTCGTTTTATCGACATAGTAATATCCATTTTTACGTATCTGAGAAAAATCCGAGACGCCAACCGGAATATTTAGATTCGTCATAGAATCATCGCTCCTTTCGAAAAATCAGGCTGTTTTTATTATCATATCATGAAAGGATGGGGGAAACAAGGTGGAGAAAGAGATTGAAAAGATAGAAAAAAGGTCCCCTGGGAATTTCTTCCCAGAGGACTCTTTATCATTGAATTAATAGGATATTAATAAATTAGAACTCAAATTAATATCAATTATTTATTCCAGCCTTCAGCTAAGTTCTTATCGTATGTATAAACACCGTCATACAGTGCGATGAACGGAACTGCTACCTGATTATCGTAATCCTGAGCACCTACAAAACCAGATTTAGCAATATCAGCTTTAACGGTATTAACTAAAGTAGTATAACCTACACCATCAACAGATTCAACAACACCCTTCTTGTTGGTCTTTACATAAATTTCTTTTCCAACGTAAGCAGCGTTCACAATATCATCATATTTCTTAGCAGTAGATGCTTTCTGGATCTTACCCTTTGTATTTACAAGGTAAACTTTTTCATCAACTACATATAACTTGTAGTCATCATCAGCTTCCAGTCTCTTACCATTGAAGTACAGAGTACCATCTTTTTCACCTGTATAACCAATACCGTTCTTGCCATTCTTGGTTGTGAAGTAGAAGGTGTAATCATCATCTTCGCACTCTACAGAAGCAACTTTACCAGTCTTCTGGTAGCCGTTCTCATCAAAGTAGAAGAATCCCTTGTCTTTAGCGATGAACTGCAGACCATCCTGCATCTGACCTTTTTCGTTGAATGCGAAATACTTGTTACCGCTTACTTTAACTTTCTTTCTCATTACATAAACTGGATCACCATCATCGGTTGTTCCAGCTGCATCAGTTGTATTAGCGTGATACATATCACCATCATCGATGTAGTACCAGTCGGTATCATTGTCAGTCTTCATAGCCTCAGAACCATCGCGCTGAACCCAACCATTGCCCCTGGAACCATCTTCAACTTCGTTGTAGTACAGCATCTCGCCAGCAGTTGCTACAGTGCCATCGGTACGAGCAGCATCAAGTTTAGAATTAGAAGCTACAGATACTTTCTTGTTGTCGATCCACTCATACAGCATCTGACCATGCTCGTTGAACATATAGAATCTGCCGTTGATTTTCTTCTTGCCTGTGCCATGATATGCTTTACCAGAAGACTGGAACCAGTACCAACCTTCGTCATCACACGGATCAGAGGTGCTATCATCACACTGACCTTTGTTCTGTCCATCATCGATATCTTCGTCGCTTAAGTTACCGGATTTCTCCAGCCACAGCCACTGAGACTCAACTCTAGCACCGTCATTCTCATCGCCATAGTAGTACATGTCGTCGTTTACGCTGTCATACTGCCAGCCGAACTGCATCTTACCATCGCTATCGAATAAATAAGTTTTACCATTGATTTTCTTGGTATCGCTTACAACTTTTTTACCTTTGTTGTTGAAGTAGAACCAACGCTCGCCATCCTCGTCCGGCTCATCCTGATCTTCATCAGATACAGTATATTTCCAAGCATTTGTCAGCATAGCACCAGACTCATCTACATAGTAGTCATCATCTACCCAAGCGTCTGTCAGCATATCGCCGTCTTCGTCAAGATAGAACCACTTACCGCCGTCCTTCTTCCACTCGCCTGTTACCATCTCATCGTCGCTATCATAATAATGCCAAACACCAGCGTCATCTTTCTGCCAACCAGCTGCGAAAGAAGTCATGGAAGCACCCATAGCGAGTAAAGCTGCTGCAGAAAGTACTGCAACTAATTTAGTCTGCTTTCTCATAATTAATGCACTCTCCTTTTACTTTTTGAAATATTTTTCTCGAAATCCTAACCGCATTACCTGGTCATTATACTTCGGATATGGAAAAGTATCGGGAGGTGATACTTGTCGATTTTTCGTTTCTTTTTTTCGTTGACTTTTCTTTCTTTCCCAAATACAATAGAAGAAAGAAAGAAAGAAAGAAAGAAAGAAAGAAAGAAAGAAAGAAAGAAAGAAAG